>NZ_JBPQTP010000041.1:0-50923 GCF_051386395.1 Micromonospora sp. URMC 106 | reverse complement strand
ACTCACGCACCGCGCCCGAGCCGACGTCACCCGCCATGGTCACCCCTCCTGCGCCGGGGCGGCCGTGACCGTGTGTGAGCATTTGCCGCACAGTTTCGCCGGCTGAGTCCGGAATCAGCAGACGTTGCGTCCGATCGGCGACTGTTCCGGCGGCCGGTCGTGGTGGAAGCTGACGGCGGGGGAAGACCCGGGCGGGACCGCCCGGCGCAGGAGGGGTGACCATGGCGGGTGACGTCGGCTCGGGCGCGGTGCGTGAGTTGCTGCTGGTGCTCGCGGTCGCGTTCGTCGGGCTGCTGCTCGCCATGGTCGCGGTCTTCACACCGTGGCACGCCACCCCGGACGGGGCGGCGCCGGCCGCTCCCGTCGAGCTGCGCAGCCCGACCGGAGGGCCGACCAGCATCGCGGGCTGAGCCGGCCGGGCCACCCTTGTCGAGGGTCGAGGGTCAGCGGGTGGGGAGCTGCTCCCCGCCGGGCGCCGGTTGCTCCGCGCCCAGCAGGTCGGCGAGGGTGGTCCCGTCGACCACCAGGGCGACCGCCCCGTGCACGGCCAGCCAGACGTCCCGCAGGCCGGTCGCCGCGCCCTGGTAGCCGGCCCGCTCGGCCGGCAGCCCGCGGACGGTCGTGAGTGATCCGCCGACCGCCCGGAGCACGTCGCCGACGCTGATCTCGGTCGCGGGGCGGGCGAGGGTGTACCCGCCCTCCGTCCCGCGGTGGCTGAGCAGCAGGCCGGCCCGGCGCAGGTCGACCAGGATGCCCTGGAGGAAGCTGAGCGGGATGTCCTGGCGGCCGGCCAGGGTGGCGGCCTTGACCAGCCCGCCGCCGCCCACCGGGTCGGTGGCGGCGACGGCGAGCATGGCCCGGAGCGCGTAGTCGCTGCGCGCGGAGACGTACATGTCACTGACCGGCCTGGTCCAGTACGCCCCAGCGGCGTCGGATCGCCTTGTCTGCGGCGCCGAACGCGGCGTCGACCACCAGGCCCAGCACCAGGATCACGATCATGGTGGCGATCAGCCAGGGGGAGTCCGAGAGCTCCCGCGAGTAGGTCAGCTGCGCGCCCAGCGAGGTCTGCGAGATGCCGACCACGATCAGCTCGCCCGCCATCAGGCTGCGCCAGGAGAACGCCCAACCCTGCTTGAGGCCGGCCACGATGGCCGGCAGCGCGGCGGGCGCGATGACGTACCGGTACAGGTTCAGTCCCCGCGCGCCGAGGTTGCGCCCGGCGCGCAGCAGCAGCGGCGGCACGTAGTCCACTCCGGCGATCACGCCGTTGGCGATGGACGGCGCGGCGCCGAGCACCACCACGAAGAAGATCGCCTTCTCGCTCAGCTCGAAGAGCAGGATCGCCAGCGGGAACCAGGCGATCGACGGCATGGTCTGCAGCGCGGTGATCATCGAGCCGATCGCGGCCCGCAGGATCCGCGACCGGGCCACCGCGAGCCCGAGCAGCAGGCCCACGGCGACCGAGAAGAGGTAGCCGACGGCCGCCCGGCGCAGGGTGGTGGCGAGCCCGTCCCAGAGCTGCACGCCGCTGACCTGCCGCAGCAGTTCCTGCCCCACGGCGACCGGGCCGGGCAGCGCGTACTCGGGCTTCCAGCCGGTCCAGACCACGACCTGCCAGGCGCCGACGGCGATGCCGAGCGCGGCCAGCTTCGGCCAGGCCGCCGCCCAGAGCCGGGCGGCCCGTGGCCGGCTCTCCTCCCGGCCGGCCAGATCGAGGGCGTCCAGCCCGGAGATCTCCGCGTCGGTGCGGCCGACGGCGGCGAGGGTGTCACCGGCCATGGCGGCCCACCTCCGTACGCAGGCGGTCGGTGACCTCGGCGGCGATCGCGGCGACCTCGGGGGAGTCGATGCGTCGCGGCCGGGGCACGTCGACCGGGGTGGACCAGATGATCCGGCCGGGCCGGCTGGAGAGCAGGATGATCCGGTCGGCGAGCCGGGCCGCCTCCCGGACGTTGTGCGTCACGAAGAGGACGGTGAGTCGACGCTCGGCCCAGATCCGTTCCAACTCGTCGTGCAGGATGTCCCGGGTCATCGCGTCCAGCGCGCCGAACGGCTCGTCCATCAGCAGCACCGGGGTGTCCAGGGCGAGGGTGCGGGCCAGCGCCACCCGCTGGCGCATGCCGCCGGAGAGCTCGTGCGGGCGTTTGCGGCCGAAGTCGGCCAGGTGCACCGTGCCCAGCAACTCGGCGACCCGCTCGCGGCGTGCGGCCCGGGACAGCCGGCGCAGCTTCAACGGCACCTCGACGTTGCCCTCGACGGTCAGCCACGGGAAGAGGGCCGGCTCCTGGAACATCAGTCCCGGCTCGACCCCCTCGTCGAGGTCGATCCGTCCGCCGCTGGGACGGTCGAGGCCGGCGACGAGGTTGAGCAGGGTGCTCTTGCCGCAGCCGGAGGCCCCGACCAGGCAGACGAACTCGCCGGGCGCGACGTCGAGGGAGACCCCGTCCAGGGCGAGGACGGCGTTCGCCCCGCGCCCGTACACCTTGGTGACGCCGTGCAGCGCGACCGGGCCGGTCGCGCCGCGTGGCGTCGTCGCGGTCGACGTCATGGTTGGACGACCTCGGTCTTGCCCTGGCCCTTGAGCACCTCGTTGAGGTGGGTCAGGTCGTAGAGCCCGTCGAGGCTGACCGGCTGGGTCAGCCCGACCGCGACGGCGTGGTCGAGCCCGGTCTTCAGCGACGAGGCGATCGGGTCGTTGGTGAACTCCAGCGTCGGCCAGGCCTGCTTGATCAGCTTGAGGTCCAGCGGCTTGCCGCTGATCTTCCCGATGTGGTCGGAGATGGCCTGCTGCGCCTCGTCGGGCCTGCCGTTGACGAACTCGTTCGCCGCCACCTGCCCCTCCACCAGCTTCTTCACCACGTCGGGGTGGGCCTTGAGGAACTTCGTGCTGACGATCAGGTTCGTGATCACGAACTTGCGGTCCGGCCAGAGGTCCCGCTCGTCGACGAGCACCTTGCCCCCGGCGTTGACCAGCCGGGAGACGAACGGCTCGGGCACCCAGGCACCGTCGATGGCCCCGCTGCCGAACGTCTCCACCGTCTGGGCGTTCTCCTGCGGGATGATCTTGACGTCGCCGCCGCCCTCCTTGGTCGTGGTGAGGCCCTTCTCCTTGAGCCAGTAGCGGATCGCCACGTCCTGGGTGTTGCCGAGCTGGGGGGTGGCGATCTTCCTGCCCCGGAGCTGCTCCACCGAGGTGATGTCGGGCTTCACCACGAGCGCCACGCCGCCGGAGGCCGCACCGGAGACGACGCGGACCGCCTCGCCCTTGGACTTCGAGAAGGCGTTCACGGTCGGGTTCGGGCCGATGTACGTGGCGTCGAGCGCGCCGGAGAAGATCGCCTCGATCGCGGCGGGGCCGGCGTTGAAGGTCTTCGTCTCCAACGTGACGCCGGTGCCGAGCTTCTCGGCGAATATGCCCTTCTCCACGCCGACGACCGCCGGCGCGTGGGTGATGTTGGGGAAGTAGCCGAGCCGCAGGGTCACCGGGCCGGAGCCGCCACCCGCGCTGTCGCTGTCGTCGCCGCAGGCGGCGGCGGTGCCCAGGGTCGCCGCGCCGACGACGGCGAGGGTGGCCAGGGAGACCAACCGACGCAAGGGGAGCCGTCTCATCGTCCATCCAATCCGCAGTATTCCTACTTAGTTGGTAGGAAGAGTGGGTCAGGCGGTGAGCTTGCGTCAAGGCCCAACCACATGGCGGGATCCGCATCCCGGGAAAGTCGGCAACCTCTACTGGTTCAATGGGTTTTGCGGCCTGTGTGGCCGGCGTCGTCCCCGGTCGTCGGGGGCGGCGGTCGAACGGGCGGGGACGCCGGTCGGGGCGGCTGGCGGAAGGTCGGCGGTGGCACGGGTGCCGACGCGCTAGGGTCGATCCCGTGGCGGCGCGGAGATCCAGAATTCCAGCGACGAAGTACCCGGTCGAGCGGTTCACCCTCGACAACGGCCTGCGGGTGGTCCTGACCCCCGACCGCAGCGCCCCGGTGATCGGGGTGGCGGTGGTCTACGACGTCGGCATCCGTTCCGAGCCCGAGGGGCGCACCGGCTTCGCCCACCTCTTCGAGCACCTGATGTTCCAGGGCTCGGAGAACCTGGAGAAGCTGGCCCACTTCCGGCACGTGCAGGGGGCGGGCGGCACCTTCAACGGCTCCACCCACCTCGACTACACCGACTACTTCGAGACGCTGCCGAGCAACGCGCTGGAGCGGGCGCTGTTCCTGGAGGCCGACCGGATGCGCGGCCCCCGGCTGACCGAGGAGAACCTGCGCAACCAGGTCGACGTGGTCAAGGAGGAGATCCGGGTCAACGTGCTCAACCGGCCGTACGGCGGCTTCCCCTGGCTGACCCTGCCACCGGTCATGTTCGACACGTTCCCGAACGCGCACGACGGCTACGGCTCCTTCGTCGACCTGGAGTCGGCCACCGTCGGCGACGCCGCCGACTTCTTCCGCCGCTACTACGCCAGCGGCAACGCGGTGCTGGCGGTCAGTGGTGACATCGACGTCGCCGAGGCGACCGCGCTGATCGAGCGGCACTTCGGCGACGTGCCGGCCCGGCCCGCGCCGGAGCGGCCCGACTTCGCCGAGCCCGACCTGACCGCGGAGCGGCGCACCTCGTACACCGACAAGCTGGCCCCGCTGCCGGCGGTGGCCGGCGCCTGGCGGGTGCCCGACCCGGTCACCGACTTCGCCGGTTACCTGCCGTACGTCGTGCTGGCCGAGGTGCTCACCGACGGCGACGCCTCCCGGCTGGTGGAGCGGCTGGTCCAGCGGGACCGGGCGGTGACCAGCCTCGGCGGGTACCTCGGCTTCATGGGCGACCCGTTCGACGTGCGGGACCCGACGGCCCTGCTGCTCCAGGCGCACCTGCCACCCGGCGGGGACGTGGACAAGGTGCTGCGCACCATCGACGAGGAACTGGACCGGCTGGCCACCGACGGGCTGACCGAGGGGGAGCTGGCCCGCACCCAGGCCCGCATGGCGACCCACCTGCTGCGCGACACCGACGCGGTGCTCACCCGGGCGCTGCGGATGGCCGTGCTGGAGCAGCAGCGCGGCGAGCCGGGCCTGCTCAACGAGCTGCCCCGGCTGGTCGGCGAGGTCACCGAGGAGCAGGTCCGGGCGGCCGCCGCCACCCTGCGGCCGGAGCGCCGCGCGTCCATCGAGGTCATCGCCGGAGGCGCCAGGTGAGCGCGAGGAGTGAGCCGGGGTCGCGGGCCGCGCAGTCGCGAACGAAGGAAGACCAGTGGGCGCGAGGAGCGAGCCGGGGTCGCGCGCCGCGCGGTCGCGGACGAAGGGTGGCCAGGTGACGGCAACCGCACAGGCCGGGCCGCGGGCGCTGCCCCCGCTCGGCCCGAACCGCAGGCTCAAGCTGCCGAAGCAGGCCGAGCGCACGCTCGGCAACGGGCTGACCGTCATCGCCGTACGCCGGCCGGCGGTCCCCCTGGTCGAGCTGCGGCTCTGGATGCCCTTCGGCCGGGCCCACCTGGCCCGGGGCGCGATGCTCGCGCAGACCCTGCTCTCCGGCACGGAGGCCATGACCAGCGTGCAGCTCGCCGCCGAACTGCAGAAGGTCGGCGGCGGGCTCTCCGCCGGGATCGACCCGGACCGGCTGATGCTCTCCGGCGCCGGCCTGGTCACCGGGCTGGACCGGATGCTGGAGCTCCTCGCCGAGGTGCTCACCGGCGCGACCTACCCGAACGACGACGTGGCCACCGAGCGGGACCGGCTGGTCGACCGGATCCAGGTGGCGCGGAGCCAACCGGGGCACCTGGCCCGCACCGCCCTGCTCAAGCGGGTCTACGGCAAGCACCCCTACGCGGTGCAGACCCCGGACCCGGAGGCGGTCCGCGCGGTCCGGCCGGGCGCGCTGCGTACCCTGCACGCCCAGCGGGTGCACCCCGCCGACGCGGTGCTGGTGCTCGTCGGCGACGTGCAGCCGGAGCGGGCGCTGGACGCCGCCGAGAAGGCCCTGTCGGGGTGGAACGGCGCCGGGCACACCGCCGACCTGCCGCCCGCCCCGCCGCTGGAGCCCGGGCCGCTGCTGCTGGTCGACCGGCCGGGTTCGGTGCAGTCCTCGCTGCGGATCGCGCTGCCGGCGGTGCCCCGCACCCATCCCGACCACGCCGCGCTGCAACTGGTCAACCTCGTCTTCGGTGGCTACTTCTCCTCCCGCTGGGTGGAGAACATCCGCGAGGACAAGGGCTACACGTACGGGCCGCACTCGCTGGTCGAGCACTCGGTGGCCGGGTCGGTGCTGGTCGCCGCCGCCGAGGTGGCCACCGAGGTCACCGGGCCGGCGCTGCTGGAGACGACGTACGAGCTGGGCCGGCTGGCCACCCTCCCACCCCGCGAGGACGAGCTGGAGCAGGCCCGCCAGTACGCGCTCGGCACCCTCCAGCTCGGCATGTCCACCCAGGCCGGGCTCGCCTCGCTGACCAGCGCGTACGCCGGCAACGGGCTGCGCCTGGACTTCCTGGCCGAGCACGCCGCCCGGCTGGCGAAGGCCACCGTGGCCGACGTGGCCGAGGCGGCGGCCCGCTACCTCGCCCCGGCCCGGGCGGTGACCGTGGTGCTGGGTGACGCCGAGCGGGTCGCCCCCCAGTTGGCGGCGCTCGCGCCGGTCGTCACCGAGCCGGCGCGGCCGTGAGCGGGGAGGCCGCGCCGCCGCTGGCCCGCTCCACGCTGGACCGGGCGGCGCACCGGCGCACGGATCCGGGGTGGCTCGCGCAGGCGTGGGCCCGGGCCCGGGTGCTGGTGCTCGACTCCAGCGACGAGGGCCGGGCGCTCGTGCGCGCCGACACGTCACCGCCGGCGCTCGTGCTGGTCGACTCCGCCGACCTGCCGGAGGGGGCGTCCCCGATGTTCCTCGGCGTCGAGCCGGACGGGGTGCCGGTCTTCGCCGTGGACGCCCCACTGCCGACGGTGCCCGGGGCCCGGCCGACGCACCTGCGCGAGGTCGGCCACCTGCTCGGCGACCGGGACGCCGGGCTGTTCACCACCGCGCTGGCGCTGGTCAACTGGCACCTACGGCACCGCTACTCGTCGGTCACCGGGCAGCCGACCGAGGTTGACGAGGCCGGCTGGAGCCGCGTCGACCGGGCCGGGGAACGGATCTGGCCGCGTACCGACCCGGCGATGATCGTGCTGGTGCACGACGGCGTGCCGGGCCCGGCCGGGCGGTGCCTGCTCGGCAACAACGCCACCTGGCCACAGACCCCCGGCCAGCGCCGCTTCTCGTGCCTCGCCGGCTACGTCGAGCCGGGGGAGTCGGCCGAGGCCGCCGTGCTGCGCGAGGTCCGCGAGGAGGTCGGCGTCCCGGTCGCCGACATCGCGTACGCGGGCAGCCAGGCCTGGCCGTTCCCCGGCTCGCTGATGCTGGGCTTCCTCGCCACCGCCGACCCCGAGCACCCGGTGCAGGTCGACCCGGCGGAGATCGCGTACGCCCGGTGGTTCAGCCGCAACGAGATCGGGGCCGCCCTGGCGGGGCGGCCGGTGGAGGTCGGCGGCGCCCGGCTGGTGCTGCCGCCGCCGTCGTCGATCGCGCTGTTCCTGATCCACCGCTGGCTCGACGGGCACTGCTGACCCGTCCGCCGTCAGGCCGGCCCGGCCGGTGGACCGGGGCCGTCGTGCGGCCCCGGCCCGTGGCCGCCGTTGCCGCGACGGTCACGGGCCGGGGACACGGGCCGTCGTGGTCGGCTGGGGCATGGAACGCGGCGGGGGAGCCGGTCCGGCCACGACGGACGTCCCTGCGCGGGTCAGCTGCCGCGGTCGTCGGGCGCGGCCCGCCAACGGCGGGTCGGCTCGTCGAGCGGGAGCACCTTGACCCGCTGCTTTCCGGAGCGGACCGAGCCCACGGTGGACAGTGCGCGGGCCAGCAGCAGCGCGGCGTCGCGGTCCTCGGCGTGCACGATCTGCCGGCGCGGTTCGGGCGCGGTGGTCTCGTCCCGCAGGTGGCCACCGCGCGCCCAGGCGGCGGCGATGTCCACGTCGCAGGCGGCGCGGATGTCGGTGCGAACGATCAGGAAACGCATCTGGGTCTCCGGATGAACCGCGACGGTTGAGAACGGGTGGAAGTTCCACGTCACTCTGCCGTCATGTTACGCCGCGCGAGGGTCTCAGCAAGTGAAACGCGACTATCGGTCCGGAGCCTCGTCCGATCAGCGGATGCCTGGTCAGCGCGGGCGTCGGGGCGGGAACGCGACGGGGCCGCCGGCGGCGTGCCGGCGGCCCCGCGACGGTCGGGGGATCAGTTCAGATCGAACTGTCCGTTCTTCGCGCCGGCGATGAAGCCCAGCCAACCCGCCCGGTTGAACAGCAGCACCGGGCCGCCCTGGTCCTTGCTGTCCCGCAGGGCCACCGCGGCCGGCCCCGTCCCCAGTGGCGCGACCTCGACGCAGTTCGAGGTCTGGCTGCGCGTGCTCTTGCGCCACGGGGCGTCGGCGAGGTGCGTACGGAGGGACGGCGTGTTGCGGATCTCGTTCATCGTTTCACTCCTGAGGTGAACTGCACCGATGGAACGAGTGGCGGCGCACGGCCCGACGGTGGTCCCCCGTGATCACCGTTCCGTCAGACGCCCGGAGTGCCGGCGGCGCTGGGTCGGCGCCGTTGCCGAGCCGTACGCCACCGTGGACGCGGCCGCCGTACCGGGCAGCCGTCCCGTCGCCTCGATCAGCCAGGAGAGGGTGTCCGATGCGGAGAGTGCCGCCGTGCATAACCACTCGAACACCACTTTATAGCGATTTAGTGCGTTTACCTCGGTCGACATGACGTCGGTGAAGCCACCTTCGATGGCCAGCGTCTCCGGATCGAGCGGGTCCGCGAACCGGTAGACGGAGAACGCCGTCGGCGGGAGGTACCAGTCGCCGATCTGGGTGTCGCGGAGCAGGACGTGCAGCGTGACGTTCGGCAGCGTCGCCAGCTCGCAGAGCTGCACCAGCTGCTCGCGCAGCACCTCGGGCGGCCCGGCCCGGCCGCCGAGCGCCGCCTCCTCCAGCACCGCCGTGTAGCGCGGCGCGTCGGGGGTGCGGGTCAGCAGCGACTGGCGGGCCAGCCGGGCCCGCACCTCGGTGTCGATGTCCTCCCCGGCCTCCGGGTCGCCGGCCTCCTCGCCGACCTGGCGGGCCGACGCGATCCGCACCGACGCGTAGCCCGGTGTCTGGAGCAGGCCCGGGACCAGGACGGGGTTGTACTCGGAGATCTCCGCGCAGCCCGCCTCCAGCTCGGCGAAGCCGCGCTGCTGCTGGGTCATCACCGGGAAGTTCTTCAGCCAGCCGCGGATGTCGCCGGCCTCCTGGGTGATGCCGAGGAGCTCCTCGCGCAGCGCCCGGTCGGCGCCGTAGAGGTCGAGCAGGACGCGGACGTCGTCCGGGTCCGGACGGCTGCGGCCGTTCTCCAGGCGGGACAACTTGGACGCGGAGGCCCAGCCGATCCGCTCGATGACCTGGTCCCCGGTGAGACCGCTGACCTCGCGCAGCCGGCGCAGTTCGGTGCCCAACCTGCGGCGGCGCAGGATCGGGCTGGGTGAGGCAGGAGGCACGACGTCCTCTTTTCCCGTGGGCCGCCGCAGACGCGACGGTAACTGTATGAAATTCGCCCCCCACGGTCAGTATGGACGGCGCAACCCCCGCCGGAGGTCCCGGCGGGGGCGTGTCTCGCAGAAAAGAGGACCGTGGAAGGGCGTGGCGGCCGGTACGGCGCCGTCCCGACCCGACCGCGCGACCCCCGACCGCGCCGAGACGCGCACCACCCCCGCCGGAGGGACCCATGCGTACCGTCCTGCGCCGCCCGGAATTCCGCCTGCTCTTCGGCGGCCTGCTCGCCAGCATGGCGGCCGAGTCGATCCTGCTGCTCGCCCTCGCCATCTGGGTGAAGGACCTGACCGGGTCGGACGGGCTGGCCGGCGCCACCATCTTCGCGGTCATCGCGCCGATGACGCTGGCCCCGCTGGTCGGGTGGTTCGTCGACCGCTACCCGCGCCGCCCGTTCTTCGTGGTGGCGAACCTGGTGACGGCGGTGCTGCTCACCCCGCTGTTCGCCGTGCGGGACCGGGCCGACGTGTGGATCATCTACGCGGTGGCGGCCCTGTACGGCCTGTCGTACATCACGCTCAGCGCCGTGCTCAGCGGCCTGATCCGGCAGCTTGTGCCGCTCGACCTGCTGGCCGAGGCGAACGGCGTGCTCCAGACCGTACGCCAGGGGCTGCGGCTGATCGGCCCGCTGGCCGGCGCGGGCCTCTACGCCGCCGTCGGCGGATGGATGCTGGCCGCGATCGGCATGGTGGGCTTCCTCTCGGCGGCCGCCGTGGTCGGGGCGCTGCGGACGACGGAGACCCCACCGGCGGGGCCGGGGCTGCGCTGGCCCGCCGAGGTGGGCGCCGGGCTGCGGCACCTGGCCGGGGAGCCGGCGCTGCGCCGGGCGCTGCTCGGCTACGGGCTGGGCTCGCTGGCGATGGGCTTCAGCGAGTCGCTGATCTTCGCGTACGTCGACCGGGGGCTCGGCCGGGACGCCGCGTTCGTCGGCGTGCTGGTCACCGTGCAGGGGATCGGCGGGCTGGTCGGTGGCCTGCTCTCCCCGGCGGTGGTGCGCCGGGCCGGCGAGCTGGGCACGCTCGCGGCCGGGGTGGCGTTCTTCGGGCCGGCCTCGCTGGCGCTGACGTACCCGAACCTCTGGCTCGGTTTCGTGGCGGTGCTGCTGGCCGGGGTGTCGCTGCCGCTGACCATGGTCGGACTGCACACGCTCATCCAGCGGCGCACCCCGCCCCGGCTGCTCGGCCGGGTCGCCGCGGCCTCGGAGGCCGTGGTGAGCGGCCCGCAGGCGCTCTCCATCGGCGCCGGGGCGCTGCTCGTCGGGGCGCTGGACTACCGCCTGCTCTTCGCCCTGATCGGCCTGGCCACCCTGCTCGCCGGCGGCTACCTCTGGCACGGCCGCACCCTCAGCCGTCCCCCGGCCCCGCACCTTCCCGCCCCCCGCCGCGCGGCGGCCCTCCGCCGGTCCGCCCCGCGCCGCCCCACCACCGTCCCGGCCCCGCGCCGCCCCGTCGACCATGAGGTCGTCGTCGCGACACGCCGACGGCGCGGCCGATGATTTCTTGATCATCGGCGGTGGCGGGCCGGCGCGGCCCCGGTGCCGCCACGAGCGGCCGGCCCGGGTGGGTCGGCCGCTCGTCGGCGGGTGTGCGTCAGGTCAGGCGGACAGGCTGGCCAGGTGCTGCTTGACCTGCGTGATCGAGGGGTTGGTCAGGGCGCTGCCGTCGGCGAAGCGCAGCGTCGGGACGGTCTGGTTGCCGCCGTTGACGCTCATCACGAACTCCGCGGCCTTCGGGTCCTGCTCGATGTCGACCACCTCGTACCCGATGCCCTCCCGGTCGAGCTGCGACTTCAGCCGGTAGCAGTAGCCGCACCAGGGGGTGGAATACATCGTCAGCATGGTCAGATCCTCCAACGCTCCGCCCGGTGGCTTGCCGATCAAGCCCAGGCTAACCGCTGCAACGCCCGGGGGAGCTGAGACAATTCCTCGCTGTGGTGGTTCACTCAGCGTCCGAACGCGTGCTCGCCGGTCTGGATCCGGAGCAGCGGTCGGCGGTGACCGCCCCCGCCGGCCCGGTCTGCATCCTGGCCGGCGCCGGCACCGGCAAGACCCGGGCCGTCACCTCCCGCATCGCCCACCGGGTGCTGTCCGGGGAGATCTCCGCCCGGCACGTGCTCGCGGTGACCTTCACCGCCCGGGCCGCCGCCGAGATGCGAGCCCGGCTGTCCGTGCTCGGGGTGCCGGGCGTGCAGGCGCGGACCTTCCACGCGGCGGCCCTGCGCCAGGTGCGCTACTTCGCGCCCCGGCTCCTGGAGGGGCGGGCCATGCCCGAGCTGCTGGACAGCAAGGTCCGGCTGGTCACCCTCGCCGCGGCGAAGGCCGGCCTGCGTGCCGACCGGGCGGCCGCGCGGGACCTGGCCGGTGAGATCGAGTGGGCCAAGTCGTCGCTGGTGGAGCCGGGGGAGTACGTGGTGGCGGCGGCGAAGGCGCTGCGGGACACCCCGCACGAGCCGGCGAAGGTCGCGGACGTCTTCGCCGCGTACGAACGCCTCAAGCGCTCCAACGGCGTGATCGACTTCGAGGACATGCTGCGCGCCGCGGTCTGGGGGATCGAGGAGCACCGGGACGTCGCGGAGCAGGTCCGCGCCCAGTACCGGCACTTCGTGGTCGACGAGTACCAGGACGTCAACCCGCTCCAGCAGCGGCTGCTGGAGGCGTGGCTGGGCGGGCGGGACGACCTGACCGTGGTCGGCGACGCCAGCCAGACGATCTACTCGTTCACCGGGGCCACCTCGTCCTACCTGGTCGACTTCCCGCGCCGCTACCGGGGGGCGACGGTGGTCCGGCTGGTCCGCGACTACCGCTCCACCCCGCAGGTCGTCGGGCTGGCCAACGCGGTCATCTCGCAGGCGCGGGGCGCCGAGGCGCGGCTGCGGCTGGAGCTGGTCGGCCAGCGCCCGCCCGGTCCCGAGCCGGAGCTGCGGATCTTCACCGACGAGCCGGCCGAGGCCAACGCGGTCGCCGCCCGCTGCCGCGCGCTGGTCGACGCGGGCACCCCGGCGAAGGAGATCGCCGTGCTGTTCCGGACCAACGCGCAGTCCGAGGCGTACGAGAAGGCGCTGACCGAGGCGCAGGTGCCGTACGTGGTGCAGGGGGCGGAGCGGTTCTTCGAGCGGGCCGAGGTCCGGCAGGCCATGGTCGCGCTGCGGGCCGCCACCCGCTCGATCCCGGGGGAGACCCCGCTGCCCGTCGCCGTGGTCGAGGCGCTCGCCGCGGTCGGCTGGGCCCGCGACGCCGCCCCGGCCGGTGGCGCCGCCCGCGAGCGCTGGGAGGCGCTCGCCGCGCTGGTCCAGCTCGCCGAGGAGTACGCGGCCACCCCGCAGGTGCTGCCGATCGGGCCGGCCGCCTCGGTCGAGCGCCCGGTCACCCTGGCCGACTTCAACGACGAGCTGGCCCGCCGGGCCGCCGCGCAGCACGTGCCGACCGTCGACGGGGTGACGCTGGCCTCGCTGCACTCGGCCAAGGGGCTGGAGTGGGACGCGGTCTTCCTGGTCGGCCTCTCCGAGGGCACCCTCCCCACCACGTACGCCAAGACCGCCGAGCAGGTCGAGGAGGAGCGCCGGCTGCTCTACGTCGGCATCACCCGGGCGCGGGAGTGGCTGTGGCTGTCGTACGCCTCGGCCCGCTCGCCGGGCGGGCGGGCCCGGCGGCCGTCGCGGTTCCTGCCCCAGCTGGACCGCTCGGGCGGCACGGAGCGGGCCGGCGCCGGCCCCGGGCGGCGGCCGGAGCGCCGGCGGACCCAGATCGTGTCCTGCCGGATCTGCGGCGCCACCCTGCTCGCCGGGCCGGACCGCAAGCTCGGCCGCTGCCCCACCTGCCCGTCCGACATCGACGAGGAGCTGCACGAGCGGCTGCGCGAGTGGCGGCTGCGGGTGGCGGGCGGCCAGCGGGTCCCCGCGTACGTGGTCTTCACCGACGCCACACTGGTCGCGCTGGCCGAGCGGCGTCCGGCGCGGGCGGAGGAACTGATCGCGATCGCCGGCATCGGCCCCCGCAAGCTGGGCCTCTACGGGGAGGCGGTGCTGGCGCTGGTGGCGGGCGCGGCGGTCGACGACGTCTGCCCGGAGAAAACTTTCGAAATCTCGTCGTAAATTCGTTTGCCCTCGCCCCCGGACGAGGAATAGCCTCATGGCACACCTCGCGAGCGGCGCCATTCGGGCTGCTCACGAGGGGTCGAGACCGTGTCGGCATCGAGAGAGACGTCAGGGAGGTGGTTCCAATGGTGATCTTCTACATCAACGAGCGTCCGGCGGCACTGCCCGCTGCCGTCGCTCCGCTGTCGGCTGTCCGGGTGGCCCTCGCCGCTGCGCGACCGTCGGTCCCGCAGGTGCACCAGGTCGAGGCTCAGGCCGAGCTGATCCTCGCCACCGCGCCGAACGGGATCCAGGGGACCAGTGGCTTCACGGGCAAGGGTGTCGATGCCGCCAGCAAGCGCATGGACGTCCGCGGAGTTCCACCTCGAGGTAGACCGGTCTGATCATCAGACCACCGGCTCACCTCGAGGCCGCGGAACCCGCATACCGGGATCCGCGGCCTCAGTTTTTTTGCCCGCCAAGTACGTCGGAAGTGCGATCCACGAGATCGAAACGAGAGAGAGGTGACCGGGCGATGAGTCTGGCGTTGGCCCCGCTCGACGTGAGCGTCGAGATGGAGGCGAACCTGCCCTGCCGGAAGTTCGACCCCGACCTGTGGTTCTCCGACTCGCCCGCCGAGCTCGAGCTGGCCAAGTCGCTCTGCGGGGACTGCCCGCTGCGCGTCGAGTGCCTCGCCGGGGCGGTGGAGCGGGCCGAGCCCTGGGGCGTCTGGGGCGGCGAGATCTTCGAGCGTGGCGCGGTCGTCCCGCGCAAGCGGCCCCGTGGTCGCCCGCGCAAGGAGGACCTCGCCCGCGACGCGGCGCTCCGGGTCGAGGCCGAGGCGCGGCTGGCGGCCAGTGGGCTGTCCGAGTCGCGCAACGCGGTCCGGCTGGCGGCCTGACATGTTCCCGATCCGTCCCACCCACGCCGGTGTCGCACCGGCGACGAGAGAGCTGACCACCATGCTGAACGTTCTTAACGGAGTCGCCGAAATGCAACTACTTCACGAAGCGTTGTCCCGGGCTCGAATGCGCCGGCCTCAGGCCGGTCGTACCACCACGAGCACTGAGGCAACCCGTTCCGCCCGTACCGTCGCCATGAACGGCCGTAACCGATCGGCGCGCGACCTGGGCGTTCTCTAGATCCCACTGATGCCCGAGGGGCGGTGGCCGGTTCCGGCCACCGCCCCCCCCCCCCCCCCCCCCCCTCGGCGCGTTCCGCGCGCTGCCGCCGCCCCGGCGGTCGGGTCAGGGGACCGGGGCGAAGCCCGGCAGCCAGCGCTCCAGGATGCCCCGGTAGGGCGCCTTCGCCTCCAGTTGGCAGAGCACGCCGATCGACCCGAGCGTCACCCGGTGGATCAGCAGGTACGACGGCGGCAGGTTGAGCTGCCGGCTCAGCTGGTAGGCGGGGGACCGGGGGCTGGCCAGCCGGGTCGCCTCGGCGCGCAGCCAGGCCCGGGTGAACCGGAACTCCTCGGCGGCGATGGGCTCCAGCATCGGCCGGAGGAAGTCCAGCACCGCCTGGGCGTCGATCTCCTCGGTGGAACCGATGAAGCCCTCCGACCGCAGCCCCGCCACCACCTCGTCGGCGTCGCCCCGCAGCGCCAGCGCGGCGATGCGGCCGATCGGCTCGGGGGTGCCCTCCGGCATCCGGGCCACCGCGCCGAAGTCGATCACGCCGAGCCGGCCGTCCGGCAGCAGCCGGAAGTTGCCCGGGTGCGGGTCGGCGTGCAGCAGCCCGGCCCGCTGCGGCGCGGAGAGGTGCAGGATGGCCATCAGCCGGCCGGCCTCGTCGCGTTCCTCCTCCGTGCCCTCGCGGATGATGTCCGCCAGCGGGGTGCCCTCGACCCACTCGGTGACCAGGACCCGGGGCGAGGCGGAGACCACCGCCGGGATGTGGATCTCCGGATCGTCGGCGTACGCGGCGGCGAAGGCGCGCTGCGACTCCGCCTCCAGCTCGTAGTCGAGTTCCTCGGTGATCCGTTCCCGCAGCTCGGCCAGGAGCGGCTTGACGTCCAGCCCGGGCTGGATCGCCCGGAACATCCCGCCGAGCCGGGAGAGCTGCTTGAGGTCGGCGAGCAGGGCGTCGCCGGCGCCCGGGTACTGGATCTTGACAGCCACGTCGCGGGTGTTGGGCGCGCCGGAGGGGCCGTAGCCCGGCTCCCGCCAGACCGCGCGATGCACCTGGCCGATGCTGGCCGCGGCGGCGGGGGTGTCGTCGAACTCGACGAACCGGTCCCGCCAGTCCGGGCCGAGCTGCTCGGTGAGCACCTTGTGCACGCTGGCCGCCGGCAGCGGCGGCGCGGCCTCCTGGAGCTTGGTCAGCGCCTGGCGGTAGGGGGCGGCGATCTCCTCGGGCAGGGCGGCCTCGAAGACCGACAGCGCCTGGCCGAACTTCATCGCCCCGCCCTTGAGCTGCCCCAGCACGCTGAAGAGCTGCTCGGCGGTGCGCTGCTGGATCTCCGCGGAGATCACGTCGGAGGCGAGCCCGGTGACGCGCTTACCCATGCCGAGGACGGTCCGACCGGCGAAGCCGAGCGGCAGAGCGGCGAGCTTGGCGGTCCGGGACACGGCCCGGCGCGGGATGTCGGTCACCCGGCCATTGTTACCGACTTCGGGGGTCCACGGCTGCTCTGCCGCCGGGCTGGGTGGTGGTCCCCGCCCTTGCGGGGTCGCCGCCGGGCCCGCGGGCGCCCTCGGCACGGCGCCCCCGTGGCGTCCGTCACGGGCGTCGCAGGGGTAACCGGCGGTCATCGGCGGCCACGGGAGCATCCGCAGGCGGGGTGCGGAGGCCACACCCGGCGGCGGATCCGGCCGGGTCCGGTGATCTCCACGGCGCAGCCGAGCGTCTCCGGGGTGCCCCCGTCGAGCTGGGCGAGCGCCTCCGCCGCCGCGTACGCCCCCGCCGCGAGGAGGGTCGCGGTCGCGCACGCCTGCTCCACGCCGCCGGTGGCGAGCTGGGCCGCCAGCGCCGGCCAGTCCGGGTCGAGGTCCGTCCGGTGCAGGTCCAGGCAGTTCAGGCAGGGGCCGGCGGGCGGGCGGACGAGCGGCCCGACCGCGGGCACGCCCTCCCGCAGGCCGACCAGCAGGTGCGGCTGGCGGCGCCGGGCGTGACCGGCCGCGAGCAGGGCGGCCGGGCGGTCCGTACCGAGCTGGACGACCAGGTCGACCCGGCCGCGCCGGAGCGAACCCGTGCCCGTGCCCGGAGCGGCGCGCTCGATGGCGTCGCGTACCGCCCCGGCGAGCGGGCGTCCGATCGCGGCGGCCGGGATCCCGGTGCCGACCAGGTCCGCCGGGTGGACCGGGCCGGCCAGGTCCGGGCGCACGTGTCCGACGCCGGCCTGGGCCAGCGCGAGGGCGACCGGGGCGCCGAGGGGCCCGGCGCCGGTGACCAGTACCCGGGCGGCCATCCGGCGACGCAGCACCTGGGCGGGCGTGCCGGTCAGTCGGGCGGCCGCCAGCGCCAGCGCCCCGGCCTCGGCGGCGAGCCGCGCCCGGACCGGGCCGGCCAGGTCCCTCGGCAGCAGCGTGTGCGCGGGTACGACGAGGCCGGCGGCCCGCAGCGCGTCGAGCAGGGTCCGGGCCTCGTCCGGCGCCACCTCGGCACCGGCGGCGTGCTCCAGCACCAGCCGCTCACTGCGGGTGCCGTCGAGCAGGTCGAGCAGCCGGGCCGCCCGGGGGTTGGCGATCTCCAGCAGGACGGCGCGACCCGGCTCGACGCCGAGCTGGAGGGTGTGCCGGTCCCGCCACAGGCGGGTGAGGCCCGGCAGCAGCGTGGGACGGGGCGAGGGGGCACGGCGCATGACCACGAATCGTGACCGTGTCCGCGCTGTCCGTCGATCGTTGTCCACAGGTGCGCGGTTCCCTGTCCAGGGCTGTCCACAGGAAAATCCCGCGATATCCACAACCGGCCGGTAACCATGTCGGTGAGCCGACAGTGGCGGCCGGGTGCTCGGAGGCGGTGTTGGCCGGCGCGGGGGCGGCGCGGGGCGGTGCGGATCAGGTGCGGTGACGCCGGAGGGGGCGGCCGGCGGCCACCCCCTCCGAAGCACCCGTACGGGTCAGACCTTCGCCTTGCCCAGGATGCGGTTCACTGTTGTCCCGCACACCGGACACTTGCCCTTGGCCATGTTCATCCCGGTCTTCGAGACCTCGACGCGGCCCTCGAAGTCCCGCTTCTCCTTGCACTTGACGCAGTAACCGTTGTAGGTCTGGGCCTGGTCGGCCACGGTGCCCTCCTCGTCTCGTCCGCCGGCCGATGCCGTCCCGGCGGGGTTCCCGGCGGCGGGCCACGCGGGCGCCGGCGCTGGGTCGTTCTCCGCGGCCACCGTCGTGACCGCTGGTCCGCGGACCCTACCCAGGTCTGGGCAGTTCCATGTCAGCTGTGCTTCGCCACTGTGAGCAAGTCGACGTCGAGAGTGTGCATGGCGAATTACGTCTGATAAGTCAGTTTGGCGGGGACACGCCGACCGAACCCGGTCGAATGCCCCGTGCGGGGCCCCCCGAGCTGCGCCCCGCGCGGTGATCACCTACGGTGGGGATGGGTCCCCGTCCCTCGTCACCGACCGCCACGAAGGGTGACGAGAGCGATTCTCGGCCACCCGGTCAAAGTTTTTTCGGGACTCCGCCGACCAATCACCATTTTCCGGGCGCGTGTCGCCGTGTTGACTCTTGCGGACCCCTGGTCAGTACGCATTAGCTTGCCTTCGTGGCAGGAATCCGAGGCTGCGCGGCCCACTGATGGCAGGGGCGCGCAAGCCGGTCGTCGAGGTACGGCGCAGCCAGCGCCGGCGACGGACGGTGTCCGCGTACCGCGACGGTGAGCGGGTCGTCGTCCTCATTCCGGACCAGTTCTCCCGGGCCGAGGAGAGCGAGTGGGTCGACCGGATGCTCGCCCGGCTCGCCGCCCGGGAGGGGCGCCTGGCGCGCTCCGACGCCGAGCTGCTCGCCCGGGCCACCCGGCTGATCAAGCTCTACCTGGCCGAGCACGGCACGCAGGCCGTGCCGACGAGCGTCCGCTGGGTCACCAACCAGAACGGCCGGTGGGGTTCCTGCACCCCGGCCGACGGCACGATCCGCATCTCGCACCGGGTGCAGGACATGCCCGACTGGGTGATCGACTACGTGCTCCTGCACGAGCTCGCGCACCTCATCGTGCCCAGCCACAACGACCGGTTCTGGGCGCTCGTCGCGCGCTACCCGAAGACCGAGCGGGCGCGGGGCTACCTGGAGGGCGTCGCCGCGGCCGGTGGCGGCCCGCTGACGGACTGACCCTCGCCCACACCACCCCGCGGGTCCCGTCCCGCACCCACCGACGCTGACTGCGCGCCCGCAGCCGACGAGATCTTGGTGCGGAACGACCCCTCCAGGGGCCTGTTCCCACCAAGATCTCGACGCCGTGTCGGGCCGGTGGCGAGCGTGGCACCCGGCTAGGGTCGTGGGGTGGCCCGACGTGTGGTGGTGGCGTTGCTCGGACCGGTGACCTGGTCGCCGCCCGGCATCGATCCGGTGGACTGGCGGACCGCGCTCGCCGAGGACGTGGTCGACCTGTTCGCCACGCTCAACGAGGTGGAGACGGCGGTCGCCGTCACGCCGGGGGACCGGTGGCTGGCCGACGCGGTGGTCTGGCCGGACACGGCCGTCCACGAGGTGCCGGAGGCGACCCCGAACGCCGTCTTCACCGCCCTCGCCGAAACCGGTCACGACCAGGTGGCGGTGGTCGCCGGGGACGCGCCCGACGTGCCGGGCCTGACGATCGGCAAGCTGCTCCGCCCGCTCACCACCCGGCCGGTGGCGGTCGCGCCCGTCGAGGGCGGCGAACCGGGGCTGCTCGGCGTGGCCGCCCGGCTGCCCGTACCGGCGTGGCTGCCGGCGCTGGACCTGGACACCGCGCGACCCGCGGCCCTGCGCGCGGCGGCACCGCGCCCCGGCGACCTGGCGGTCACCCCGGCGTGGCGTCGCCTGCGCGGGCCGGCCGACCTGGCCTTCCTCGACCCGGCCGTGGAGGGCTGGGAGACCACCCGCGCCCTGCTCTCCGGCACCGGCCGGCTTCGCTGACCCGCCGCCCGAGGGGCACCGGCCAAAGGGGGGCGCCGACCGGGTGGCCCGAGGGGCGCCGGCCGGGCCGCCCGACCCGTCCGGGGCGGGCGGCACCGTCGCCGCGGGCGGGTCAGGGGCGGGCGTCGCCGCCCTCGGTGTCGTCCGGTCGCTGCTCCGGCTCGCCCGGGGCCTTCTCCTCCGGGCCGCCCGGCGCGCTGAAGTCGAAGTTCTCCAGCTCGCTGAGGTCGAGCTCGGCCATGGCGAAGGCCACCGGATCGGCGAAGTCGGCGTCCGAGGGGAGCAGGTCGGGGTGGCCCCAGAGGGCGTCGCGGCCGGCGATGCCCCGGCGCTCGGTGAGCGCCGCCCAGAGCGCCGCCGCCTCGCGCAGCCGACGCGGGCGCAGCTCCAGGCCGACCAGGGCCGCGAAGGTCTGCTCGGCCGGACCGCCGGCCGCCCGGCGACGGCGGAACGCCTCGCCGAGGCTGACGACGCTGGGCAGCCGGCCGCCGGCCGCGCTGTCCACCACGTGGCAGACCCAGCCCTCGACCAGGGCCAGGGCCGTCTCCAGCCGGGCGAGCGACGCCTTCTGCGCCGGGCTGTCCTCCGGCGTGAAGATGCCCTCCAGCGCGATCGCCTGCATCGACTCCGGGTCGGTCGGGTCGACCCGGCCCATCGCCTCCTCGATCGCCTCCCGGTTGACCCGGATGCCCGCGGCGTACGTCTCCACGGCGCTGAGCACGTGCCCGCGCAACCACGGCACGTGCTGGAAGAGCCGCTGGTGGGCGGCCTCGCGCAGGGCCACGTAGAGGCGGACCTCGTCCTCCGGCAGCTCCAGGCCCTCGCCGTACGCCCGGATGTTGGCCGGGACCAGCGCGGCCGTGCCCGCCGGGCCGAGCGGCAGCCCGATGTCACCGGCGGAGAGCACCTCCGCGGCGAGCGAGCCGAGTGCCTGACCGAGTTGGCCGCCGAAGAGCGCGCCGCCGAGGGTGGCGACCATGGACTGCATCGGGCCGAGCTGGGCGCGCGCCTCCGGCGGCACCAGGTCGCCCATCGCGCCGACCATCCGGCTGGCGACGGGGTCGCAGAGCTTGCGCCAGACGTCGAGGGTCTTGAAGATCCACTCGTTGCGGTTCCAGGCCACCGAGGTCTGGATCCCCGAGGGCAGGGCGGAGGCCGGCTCCAGCCACAGGTCGGCGAGCCGCAGCGCCTCCTCCACCGCGTTGCGCTCGTAGGGCGAGACCGCCGGGTCACCGGCGGCGGCGAGCTGGCTGGCGGCCACCTGCCGGGCCAGGTCCCAGTTGACCGGCCCGCTGCCCGACGCGGACAGCAGGTGCTGCAACTGCGACATGAACTGCTGCATCTGCGCGGGATCGTTGGGGTCTGGTGGCTGCCCACCCGGGAGCGCGAAACCGAACGGAATATCAGGCACGACGTCTACGGTACGCGCGCCGCACCCCGGGTCGCCGCCGCTGGCGTTGCGCTGAGGGCGAAGTCGCGGTTCGCCCGCCGGAGCCCCCCACCCCGGTCGGTACGCTCTGCCGCATGAGACGTCGCGGCGTGACCGTCCTGCTCGGTGCTCTGCTCACCACCCTGCTCAGCATCGGCGTGCTCGGCACGCCCATCCCGTACGTGGTGCTCGGCCCCGGGCCGACCGTGAACACGCTGGGCAAGGAGAACGGCAAGGAGGTCATCCAGGTCACCGGCCGGGAGACGTCCACGTCCGCCGGGCAGCTCCGGCTGACCACGGTCGGGGTGCAGCCCACGGTCAAGCTGCGCTCGGCGATCCAGGGCTGGTTCTCCGACGACGAGGCGGTGGTGCCGCGCGAGCTGGTCTACCCGCCCGGGGAGAGCCGCGAGCAGATCGACGAGCGCAACGCGGAGGACTTCAAGGTCTCCCAGACCAGCGCCGAGACCGCGGCGCTGCGCGAGCTGGGCTACCCGGTGCAGGTGGTGGTCAAGACCGTGACCGCCGACGGCCCGGCCGCCGGCGTGCTGAAGCCCGGAGACGTGGTGACGTCGGTGGACGGGCAGCCGGTGCCGGTGGCCGCCCGGCTCACCGAGCTGATCCGGGCCAAGCCCGCCGGGACCGCGCTGGAGATCGGCTACACCCGCGGCGGCGCCGCCGCCACGGCGAAGGTGACCAGTCGGGAGCAGGACGGCCGGCCCCGCATCGGCATCGAGATCGAGCAGCAGCAGCCGCACCCGTTCACCCTCAGCATCGACCTGGAGGACATCGGCGGGCCGAGCGCCGGCCTGATGTTCGCGCTCGGCATCGTGGACAAGCTGACCCCGGAGGACCTGACCGGCGGGAAGATCATCGCCGGCACCGGCACCATCGACGACACCGGCCGGGTCGGTCCCATCGGCGGCATCGCCCAGAAGCTGGTGGGTGCGAAGGAGGCCGGCGCGACGGCGTTCCTGGTGCCGGCGGGCAACTGCGCCGAGGCCGTCCGCAACCCGCAGCCCGGTCTGCCGCTGCTGAAGGTCGGCACGCTGGACGAGGCGCTGACCGCCCTGGAGACGCTGCGCGCCGGCGGCCAGCCGACCCGCTGCTGACCCCGCCGCGCGGACCACGGGGGCGGCTCCGCGTGGCCGCCGCGTGACCTTGGACCGACACGTTCAGGAACACCCCGTACTCTGGGTGCCTGGTCGGAGCCGATCACATCGAGCGTGCGGAGCCAACAGTGGTCATGCGTAGCAGCAGCCCCCTGCCGAGGATGAGCCGACGCGGTCGCGTCACGATCGGTGTCCTGGTCGGGGTGTTCGTGCTCTTCACCCTGCTCGGCTGGGGTGTCCAGGCGTGGACGGACTGGCTGTGGTTCGACGAGGTCCGCTACACCCAGGTCTTCACGGGGGTGTTGGCGACCCGGCTGCTGCTCTTCCTCGCCGTCGGCCTCGGCATGGCCGTGATCGTCGGCGGCAACCTCTGGCTGGCCCACCGGATGCGGCCCCGGATGCGCCCGCACTCACCGGAACAGGCCACCCTCGAGCGCTACCGGATGGCGCTGGGCCCCCGGCTCGGCCTGTGGATCGCGCTGGTCGCCGGCGTGGTCGGCCTCTTCGCCGGGCTGTCGGCGCAGAGCCGGTGGAACCAGTGGCTGCTCTTCCGCAACGGCGGGGACTTCGGCGTGAAGGACCCGGAGTTCGGGGTGGACGTCGGGTTCTACGTCTTCCAGTTGCCGTTCTGGCGCTACCTGCTCGGGGTCGGCTTCACCGCGGTGGTGCTGTCGGTGATCGGCGCACTGGCCGTGCACTACATCTTCGGCGGCGTCCGCCTCCAAGGCGTCGGCGACCGGATGACCAACGCCGCCCGGGCCCACCTGAGCACGCTGGTCGCGGTCTTCGTGCTGCTCAAGGCCATCGCGTACGTGCTGGACCGGCGGGCGATGCTGCTGGAGTACAACGATGGCGCCAACGTCTACGGCGCCGGCTACGCCGACGTCAACGCGCTGCTGCCGGCCAAGGAGATCCTCGCCTACATCTCCATCGTGGTGGCCATCGCGATCATCGTCTTCTCCAACGCCTGGATGCGGAACCTGGTCTGGCCGGGCATCTCGCTGGCCCTGCTCGGCGTCTCCGCCGTCGCCATCGGCGGCATCTACCCCTGGGCGGTGCAGACCTTCGAGGTCAAGCCGAGCGCCAAGGAGAAGGAGGGGCCGTACATCGAGCGCAGCATCAAGGCCACCCGGGCGGCGTTCGGGCTGGACGCGGCCACCACCAGGCCGTACGCGGCCAGCAACCTGACCCCGCCGGCGAGCCTCGCCACGGACACCTCCGTGGTGCCGAACATCCGGCTGCTCGACCCGCAGCTCGTCTCCGAGACCTACACCCAGCGGCAGCAGGTGCGGCAGTTCTACGACTTCGGCGAGAAGCTGGACGTCGACCGGTACGCGGTCAACGGCAAGGTGCAGGACTACGTGGTCGGCCTCCGCGAGGTCAACTACCGGCAGCTCACCGCGCAGCAGAACACCTGGATCAACCGGCACACCGTCTTCACCCACGGCTACGGGCTGGTGGCGGCGCCGGGCAACCGGGTGGTCTGCGGCGGCCAGCCGTTCTTCGTCTCCGGCTTCCTCGGCGACCCGCAGGAGCAGCAGAAGCAGGAAGGCCAGGCGCAGACGAACGAGCAGTGCGCCGCGCAGACCGAGCAGGTCCCGGCGAAGCAGCCCCGGGTCTACTACGGCGAGCGGATGGACGAGGGCGACTACGCGATCGTGGGCCAGACCGACCCGGAGCGGAAGGCGGAGTTCGACCGCCCCGTGGGCGAGGGCGGCGAGTCCTACACCTACACGGGCGAGGGTGGCGTCGAGATCGGCTCGTTCACCCGCCGGCTGCTCTACGCGATCAAGGAGCAGGAGTCGAACTTCCTGCTCTCCGACGCCGTCAACGAGAACTCCAAGCTGCTCTACGTGCGCAACCCGCGAGACCGGGTGGAGAAGGTGGCCCCGTTCCTGACCCTGGACGGCGACCCGTACCCGGCGGTGGTGGACGGCCGCATCCAGTGGATCGTCGACGGCTACACCACGGCGGCGACCTACCCGTACGCCGAGCGGATCAACCTCCAGGAGCAGACGGCCGACGAGCTGACCGGGCGGGGCACGTTCCAGCTCGCCCGGGAGAACGTCAACTACATCCGCAACTCGGTCAAGGCCACGGTCGACGCGTACGACGGCACCGTCCGGCTCTACGAGTTCGACGAGACCGACCCGGTGCTCAAGGCGTGGAACAAGGCGTTCGGCGGCGACCTGGTCCTGCCGAAGTCGGAGATCCCGGTGGAGCTGGCCGAGCACTTCCGCTACCCGGCGGACCTGTTCAAGGTGCAGCGCAACCTGCTGACCCGGTTCCACGTGACCGACCCGGGCGACTTCTACTCCGCCCAGGACTTCTGGCAGGTGCCGAACGTGCCGGACGCCCCCGACACCGGCCAGAAGCAGCCGCCGTACTACCTGTTCACGCAGTTCCCCGGCCAGGAGTCGCCGCGCTTCCAGCTCACCTCGGCGCTCACCCCGAACGGCCGGGAGAACCTCGCCGCGCTGGTCTCCGGGTCGTACGTCGACGGGCAGCCGAAGCTGGAGGTGCTCGACCTGCCCGACCAGACCCGGGTCTCCGGCCCGGTGCAGGTGCACCAGTCGATGACCAACAACGCCAACATCCGGCAGCAGCTCAACCTGCTCCAGTCCCAGCAGGCGCAGGTGCAGTACGGCAACCTGCTCTCCCTGCCGTTCGGCGACGGCATGCTCTACGTCGAGCCGGTCTACGTGAAGACCGCCGCGCAGAACGCCCCGCCGCTGCTGCAGCGGGTGCTGATGTCCTACGGCGACGGCGGTTCGTACGTGGTGCTGGCCAACAACGTGGCCGACGGCATCAAGCAGCTCATCGAGCAGGGCAAGCAGGCCGCCACCCCGGGCGCGCCGCCGCCGGGCGGCACTCCGCCGGGCGGCACGCCGCCCGCGCTGACCGGTGAGCTGGCCGCGGCGGCCGACCGGGTCCAGACCGCCATCACGGAGGTCCGGGCCGCGCAGACGTCCGGCGACTTCGAGCGGTACGGCCGCGCGTTGAAGGCGCTGGACGAGGCGCTCACCGCCTTCCAGCAGGCCCAGCGGGCGGCGGCCGCCCCGACGCCCGGGGCCACGCCCAGCGGCAGTCCGCCGGCGTCCCCGGCGGCCAGCGGCAGCGCCGCACCGACCCCGAGCGGCTGACCCCGGCCCACCGTCGCAGCGCCCCCGGCCCGCGGACCGACCAGGTCCCGGCGCCGGGGGCGCTGTCGCTTTCCCGACCGGCGGCCCGGCCGCCGCAACCCACCCCGCCCTGACCTCGTCCTTCCTGCAAGAGGCCGCAACGGCCGGGGGGAGCGTGGTCGGGACATGAGGGACGCGACAAGCTTCGACGAGTTCTACCGGAGCACCTCACGACGGATGCTCCGCTACGGCTACGCCGTCGCGGGCGACCACACCGAGGCGCAGGACCTGGTGCAGGAGGCGTACGCCCGCGCCTGGCGGCAGTGGGGCCGGCTCACCACCCACCCCGCGCCGGAGGCATGGCTGCGGCTGGTGGTCGCGCGGCTGGCCACCGACCGGTGGCGCCGGTTGCAGGGCTGGCGTTCGATGCTGAGCCGTACGGGGCCGCCGGAGCCGGTGCCACCGCCGAGCCTGGACGGCGTGCTGTTGGCGGGCGCGTTGCGCCAACTGCCGGCCGCCCAGCGGCAGGCGTTGGCCCTGCACTACCTCTTCGACATGTCGGTGCAGGACATCGCGCGGGAGACGCAGGTGCCCACCGGCACCGTCAAGTCCTGGTTGGCGCGAGGGCGGGCGCGGCTGGCCACGCTGCTGCCCGACCTGGCCGCGGAGGAACTGGAGGCGAACGATGTCGCGTGAACTGTCCGATCTCTACCGGTCGCTCGCCGAGGCCGCCGACGGCCGCAGCCTGGCCGTCCCCGAGCAGGTGCGGCGGCGCGCCGACCGGCGGGCCCGGGTCCGGTTCGCCGGCGCCGCGCTCGTGACGGCGCTGCTCGTCGGCGGGCTGGCGACCGGCACCCGGCTGGTGCTGGCCGGCGATGCCACCCCGCTTCCGCCGCCCGCCGGCACCCCGGCGCCGACGGCCACCGCCCCGGCGCCGACCCCGTCGCCGTCACCGGCCGGGACGGGCACGCCGACCGGCGTGCCCGCGACGGGACGACCCCCGGCGACGGGTACGCCCGTGGCGACGGCGGGGAGCACCGGCGCGGCGCCGCCGCGTACGCCCGCCTCGGTCCCGGACCGGGCGTTCTTCGTCCAGGCGGCCGCGAACCGGACGGGCATCGAGCCGGTCTTCCGGGACACCGTCGCGCTGCCGGGTCTCTGCGACGCCCGCTACCGCAGCGACGCCGGGATCGTGCAGCGCCGCACCCGGAACCTGGCCTACAAACTGCCGCAGACCCCGCGGGGGTATGTCCCCGACGGCAGCTACGCGCACAGCATCACCGTCTACCGGCCGGGCCGCGCCGACGACTTCCTGCGGGAGCTGCGGGCGGCGGTGCGGGGCTGCCCGGAGCAACCGGGGGTGGGCGGCGGCAACCCGTCGACCTCACGGGTGCGGCTGCTGGCCGACGGCGGCTTCGGCGACGACGCGGTGTTGTTCGAGATCCGGACGCCGGGCCGGGACGTCGAGGGCAACCCGACCGGCGGCGAGGAGGTCCGGCTGATCCGGGCGGTCCGGGTCGGCGACGTGGTGACCGTGCTGTGGGAGCAGGGCTGGGAGGGCACCTCCGCCGAGCGGTCCCAGGTCGACGCCGACAGCCGGCGGGCGGTCGACGCGATCGAGGACTGGCTGGGTTGAGTTCGTACGGCGGTCCGGGCGGCGGCGCGCGGCCCGGACCGCCCCGGTCGGCGGTCGTTTTGCGGCGACCGGGGTCGGTGAGATACGGTGTACGAACCGACGCGGGGTGGAGCAGCTCGGTAGCTCGCTGGGCTCATAACCCAGAGGTCGCAGGTTCAAATCCTGTCCCCGCTACCACGTCGGAACGGCCCCGAGGATGTCCTCGGGGCCGTTCCGCGTCTCCGGGTCGCGGCGCTCTGTGCGCGGCGGCCGCGCCGGGCGGCGGTGGGCCGCCGCGACGGCTTGAGCTGGCCCGGGAGGGAATCCGGGCCGGGATCGGGGGCCCCTGATCATCGGGGCGAGGGATGCGATAGAGTAAACGAGCCGACGCGGGGTGGAGCAGCTCGGTAGCTCGCTGGGCTCATAACCCAGAGGTCGCAGGTTCAAATCCTGTCCCCGCTACTTCCGCGAAAGACCCCGGAGATCATCTCCGGGGTCTTTCGGCATCTCCGGGCCCGATCGCACGAGCCGCCCTCCGCCGGCCCGTAACCGTGGCCGGCGAACCCCACCGGCGGGTTCCCGGCCGGGGGGAACCCGCCCGCGCGTGCCCGCCGGCCCGTAACCCGGCCGGCGCGTTCCTGGCCGACCGACGTGCCGGGGTTGCGGTTGTCGGCGAGGATGTCTGTATGTCTTCATTCGGAAAGTGGTGGGGCCGGCTCAGCGCCGTCCTCGGTGCGGTCGTGCTGTCGGTGTTCGTGCCCGTCGCGGCCTGGGCGTCCACCGGCACGGGTGAGCTGGTGGTGGAGGCCGCGCGGCGGCGTCGCGGCGGCGGCTTCGGGTTTCTCGGCCTGCTCTGCTGCCTGGTCGTGGTCGCGGCGATCGTCTTCCTGGTGCTGCGGATGATGCGCAACCGCCGCGGCGGCCCGCCGCGCTGACCCGCGACGCGGGTCCGGCCGCTCGCGCCCGTGTGCCGGCCGGTCCTGCGGCGTGGAGCCGGACCGGGTCGGCGGTCAGCCGGCGAGCGCGGCTTCCGCCCGGCCCATGAAGCGCGACGCCGCGGCCCGGGCGCCGGCCGCCCCGCTGCGGACGCTCTCGGCCGCCTCCAGCAGGAGCGCGCGCACCCGGGGGTGGCCCCGCGGCGGCGGGCCGGGCGCCGGCCCCAACCGGTCGGCCAGCGCGGCGCCGAACGCCGCCGCGCGCTTCTGCGCCGGCTCGGTGATGGTGCCCTCGACGTAGCGGCGGACGGCGAGGCTGGGGCTGAGCCCGCGTTCGTGACCGAGCACGGTGCCCGCCTCGCCGTTGCCGGTGAGGAAGTTGATCACGTCCGCCACCACGGCGGGGTGCCGGGTGCCGCGGAAGCCCGCCCAGTACATCGACGCCCGCGCCCAGTGCGCCGCCGGCGGACCGGGCAGGGCGGCCAGGCCGAGTTCGGCGCCGGTGAGCCGCTGGAGCTCCGGGAGCTGGTGTGACCAGGCGAAGGAGGCGGCCGTGGCGCCGGTGACCACCAACTGCCGGGCGGGTTCGCCGCTGTCGGCCTGCTCGACCAGGGCGGCGCTCGGGGTGGCCCGGTCGGACCGGGCGCGCCGCCACAGCTCGAACCACTCGACCAGCGCGTCGGCGTCGAAGCCGAGCTGCCGGCCCTGGTAGAGCTCACCGCCCTGGCCGCGCAGCCAGTGCCAGAACGCGCGGTAGTCACCGGAGGCGTCCATCGTGCCGGCCACCCGTCCGTCGCTGGCCCGGGTGACCCGCCGCGCCCAGGCGACGTACTCCGGCCACGACATCCCGGCGTCCGGCTCGGGCACGCCCAGCCGGCGCAGCAGCGTGCGGTTGTGCACCAGCGCGGCGGCCGTCTGCCCCGCGGCGACGCCCACCGTGCGCCCGTCGACCTGGCCGTAGCGCACCAGACCCGGGGGCAGGGCGCGCAGGTCCAGCCGGTGGTCGGCGACGTACCCGCTGAGGTCGAGGACGATCTCGCGCCGGGCGTACTCGGCGAGCACACCGTCGTCGAGCTGGATCAGGTCGGGCACGTTGCCGCCCGCGGCCTGGGTGGCCAGCCGGTCGTAGTAGCCGTCGACGCCCTGCCAGGTGATCCGGAAGCCGACGCGGGGGTTGCGGTCGGTGTAGAGCCGCAGCACCCGCTCGGTCAGCTCGGCCCGCTGCGCCCCGCCGTACCAGAAGACCGACAGCTCGATCGGGCCGGTCTCCGTCGGCGCCGCCTGCTCCTCGCTGCACCCGGTCAGCCCGCCGGCCGCGAGCACCGGTGCCCCGAGCAGCGCGGCGAGCACCCGCCGCCGGCCCGGATCCGCCCCGGCGCGGGGCAGCGGGGAGCGGACGGTGGGCACGGAGTCTCCTGGTGGACCGGGTGGGCGGGGCGGCCGGATCATTCACGCAGGCGGCGCGGGAGGTGTCAACGTCCGTCCGGCCACACCGCCGCGCCCATGGGCGTACGCGTCGATGCCGGTCGCCACCGCCGCCGGCCGTACGCAGGTCGCCTGGTGTAATAGGCCGCGTGGAACTTCTGCACTCGGGCAAGGTCCGGGACGTCTACGCCGACGGCGACGACCTGATCCTGGTCGCCTCCGACCGCATCTCGATCTACGACGTGGTGCTGCCGACGCCGATCCCCGACAAGGGCAAGTTGCTCACCGCGCTGTCCCTGTGGTGGTTCGAGCAGCTGTCCGACCTGGTGCCGAACCACGTCATCTCCGCCACCGACGTGCCGGCGGAGTTCGCGGGCCGGGCGATCCGCTGCCGGCGGCTGGAGATGGTCCCCGTGGAGTGCGTCGCCCGGGGCTACCTGACCGGCGGCGGCCTGAAGGAATACCAGCGCACCGGCGCGGTCTCCGGCGTGGCGCTGCCCCGCGGCCTGGTCGAGGCGTCCATCCTGCCCGAGCCGATCTTCACCCCGTCGACCAAGGCGCCGGTGGGGGAGCACGACGAGCCGATCACCTTCGCCGAGGTGGTGGACAAGGTCGGTGCCGAGACCGCCGAGCGGCTGCGCCAGATCACCATCGACGTCTACCGGCGGGGCGCCGAGTTGGCCGCCGACCGGGGCATCCTGGTCGCCGACACCAAGATCGAGCTGGGCTGGGCGCCCGACGGCACGCTGATGATCGGCGACGAGCTGCTCACCTCCGACTCGTCCCGGTTCTGGCCGGCGGAGTCGTACCAGCCGGGCCGGGCGCAGTTCTCCTACGACAAGCAGTACGTCCGGGACTGGGCGGTGGAGAGCGGCTGGGACAAGCAGGCCCCGGCGCCCGAGGTGCCGGCCGAGGTGGTCGAGGCGACCCGGGCCCGCTACGTCGACGTCTACGAGAAGCTCACCGGCAACCGCTGGGAGTGAGCGGCGCTCAGTCGACCCAGTCGAGGGTGCGCTGCACGGCCTTGCGCCAGTTGCGCAGTTCCCGGTCCCGGTGCGCCGCGTCCATGGTCGGCTCCCACTGCGCGTCGGAGCGCCACTGGGCGCGCAGCGTCGCCAGGTCCGGCCAGAAACCGACCGCCAGGCCGGCCGCGTACGCGGCGCCGAGGCAGGTGGTCTCGGTGATCCGGCTACGGACCACCGGCACGTCGAGCACGTCGGCGAGGAACTGCATCAGCAGCCCGTTCGCGGTCATCCCGCCGTCCACCCGCAGCCGGCGCAGCGCCACGTCGGAGTCGGCGTTCATCGCGTCGACCACCTCGCGGGTCTGCCAGGCCGACGCCTCCAGCACCGCCCGGGCCAGGTGCCCCTTGGTGATGTAGCCGGTCAGCCCGGCGATGACCCCGCGCGCGTCGCTGCGCCAGTGCGGGGCGAACAGCCCGGAGAACGCCGGTACGACGTAGCAGCCGCCGTTGTCGTCGACGGTGCCCGCCAGCTCCTCCACCTCACCGGCGGTGGAGATCAACCCGAGGTTGTCCCGCAGCCACTGCACCAGCGAGCCCGTGACCGCGATCGCCCCCTCCAGCGCGTACGCGGCGGGCTGGCCGTCGATGCGGTAGGCGACCGTGGTGAGCAGGCCGTGGGTGGAGGGGACCGGACTGGCGCCGGTGTTGAGCAGCAGGAAGCTGCCGGTGCCGTAGGTGCACTTCGCCTCGCCCGGCTGGAAGCAGGTCTGCCCGAACAGGGCGGCCTGCTGGTCGCCGAGCGCGCTGGCCACCGGCACCCCGGCCAGCACCCCGGTCGCCTCCCCGTAGACCTCCGCGGAGCTGCGGATCTCCGGCAGCATCGCGGCTGGCACGCCCATCGCGTCGAGCAGCTCCGGGTCCCAGTCGAGGGTGGTCAGGTCCATCAGCAGGGTGCGGCTGGCGTTGGTCACGTCGGTGACGTGCCGGCCGGTCAGCTTCCAGATCAGCCAGCTGTCCATCGTGCCGAAGAGCACCTCACCGCGCTCGGCGCGCTCGCGCAGCCCGTCGACGTGCTCCAGCAGCCAGCGCAGCTTCGGCCCGGCGAAGTAGGTGGCCAGCGGCAGGCCGGTGCGGGCGCGGAACCGCTCCTCGCCGTACGCCTGCGCCAGCTCGCGCAGCAGCGGGCCGGTCCGGGTGTCCTGCCAGACGATCGCGTTGGCCACCGGCCGGCCGGTGGCCCGGTCCCAGACCACGGTGGTCTCCCGCTGGTTGGTGATGCCCACGGCGGCGAGCCCGGCGGCGTCGGTCCCGGCGGCCCGCAGCGCCTCCCGGACCACCAGCTCCACGTTGTCCCAGATCTCCTCGGCGTCGTGCTCCACCCAGCCCGGCCGGGGAAAGACCTGTCGGTGCTCCCGCTGCGCCACGGAGACGATCTCTCCGGCGCGGTCGAAGACGATGCACCGCGAGGAGGTGGTGCCCTGGTCGATGGCGGCGACGTACTGGGGGGTCACGGCAGCACCGTACCCGGACCGGTCGGGCTTCGCCGACCGGCGCGGCCCCGGTCGGTCTCGGCCCGGGATGCCGTCCGTACGATGTGCGGACGTGCGTGACATCGCCGTCTTCAGCGGAACCGCCCATCCCGAACTCGCCGCCGAGATCTGCGCCCACCTCGGGGTGCCCCTGCACCCGGTGCGGGTGTCCCGGTTCGCCAACGACTGCCTGGAAGTGCAGTTGCAGGCCAACTGCCGGGAGCGGGACGTCTTCCTGATCCAGCCGCTGGTCCCGCCCGTGCAGGAGAACCTGGTCGAGCTGCTGCTCATGATCGACGCGGCCCGGGGCGCGTCCGCCGGCCGGATCACCGTGGTGCTGCCGCACTACGCGTACGCCCGGTCGGACAAGAAGGACGCGCCGCGCATCTCCATCGGCGGGCGGCTCGTGGCCGACCTGCTCACCTCCGCGGGCGCGGACCGGGTGCTGGCGATGACCCTGCACTCGCCCCAGGTGCACGGCTTCTTCAGCGTGCCGGTCGACCACCTGCACGCGCTGCGCGAGCTGGCCGAGCACTTCACCCGCTACGACCTGAGCAACACGGTGGTGGTCTCGCCCGACCTGGGCAACGCGAAGGAGGCGGCGGCGTTCGCCCGCCGGCTCGGCACGCCGGTGGCCGCCGGGGCGAAGCAGCGGTTCAGCGACGACCGGGTCAAGATCAGCGCGGTGATCGGTGACGTGGCCGACCGGGACGTGATCGTGCTGGACGACGAGATCGCCAAGGGCAGCACGGTCATCGAGCTGATGGAGCACCTGCGCGAGCTGAAGGTCCGCTCGATCCGGCTGGCCTGCACGCACGGCCTGTTCTCCAGCGGCGCGTTGCAGCGGCTCAGCGAGCAGGACGGCGTGCTGGAGATCGTCTGCACCAACACGGTGCCGATCCCGGCCGACAAGCGGGTGCCGAAGTTGGAGGTCCTCTCGGTGGCACCGGCGTTGGCCGAGGCGATGCGCCGCATCCACAACGGCGAGTCCGTCAGCACCCTCTTCGCCTGACCCCGGCCCGCACCGCGCCCGCGATCTTGCACTTTCTGCCCCGACGAACCGGACGACGGCGCCCGATCCGGGGGCCGAAACTGCAAGATCGCGGCGGGGTGAGGGAGGGGAGGGGGTCAGTCGCGGCGGTGGCGGCCGATGTGTTCGGGGGCGCCGACGGCGGTGCTGATGCGTACCGTCGTGCCGGCGGCGCCGGTGTCGACCTGCATGGTGTCGCTCAGCTCCCGGGCCAACCAGAGCCCCCATCCGCCGGCGGTGTCCGGGGCGGGACGGCTCCGGTCGCCCAACCGCTGCGCGCTGATGCCCCGGCCGTGGTCGGAGACCTCGCAGACGAGCTGCCCCGCCTGCCGCGACAGCCGCAGCCAGCCCCGGCCGCCGCCGTGCCGGACCGCGTTCGTGATCAGCTCGTTGACCGCCAGCACGAAGTCGTCCAGGCGCTGGCCAGCCAGCCCGGAAGCATGCGCGCAGGAGGTGACCGAGTGTCGCAGCTCGGTCACCTGAGCCTGGTCGAAGGCCTCGGCGATCAGGAGGGAGGGTTCGATGGGCACAACCGTACGCGGTGCCGGGGATTCTGCATTCGTCATGGCCCCGTCCCGACAGCGGATCACAGCTTTTTTTGCGGCATTTCCACCGTACGTCAGTGTTTTCCGGCGTGCATCCGCCGGCCCGCCGGCCGCCGGCACGGCTGTGGCATCGTGACGACCGTGCCGACGCCGCCCGGAGGTTTCGAGGTCCCGCTCTGGCGGGCCATCGCCGTGTTCCGGGTTGCCTCCCTGGCGTACGTCTGCGTGCTGGCCCTGCGGCACCTCGACCGGTACGCCCACCCGCTCGCGGCCGGCGGTGTGGTCCTGCTGATGGTGGCCTGGACCGGCGTGACCGCCGTCGGCTACGCCCGCCCGGCCCGACGGGGCTGGCCGCTGCTCGTCGCGGACCTCGCGGTCGTCCTCGGCATCCTGCTGGTCAACCCGTGGGTGGTCGGACGCGTCGCGCTCGCCTCCGGCGTGCCCACCCTGGCGGTGGCCTGGCTGGCCGGCCCGGTGCTGGCGTGGGCCGTCTCCGGCGGGCGGCGGCGGGGCACGGTGGCCGCCCTGGTGCTCGGCGCGGCGGACCTGGCCACCCGCGAACGGATCGGCCAGTCCTCGCTCACCGGGGTGATCCTGCTGCTGCTCGCCGGGGTGGTCGTCGGGCACGTCGCCCGGCTGGCCGTGACCGCCGAGGAACGGCTGCACCGGGCGGTGGAGCTGGAGGCCGCCACCCGGGAGCGGGAGCGGCTGGCCCGGGACATCCACGACGGCGTCCTGCAGGTGCTCGCCCTGGTGCAGCGGCGCGGCGCCCACCTGGACGGCGAGGCCGGTGAGCTGGCCCGGCTGGCCGGGGAGCAGGAGGCCGCGCTGCGCGCCCTGATCGCGGGCGCCGCGCCGGTCGGCGCCCGCGCCGACAGCGGGCCGGCGGACCTGCGGGCGCTGGTCGGCCGGTACGCCTCCGCGACGGTCTCGGTGTCCGCGCCGGCCACCCCGGTGCCGTTGCCCGGACCGGTGGCGTACGAGCTGGCCGCGGCGACCGCCGCCGCGCTGGACAACGTCGCCCGGCACGCGGACGGGCGGGCCTGGGTGCTGATCGAGGACGAGGGGACGACCGTGACCGTCTCCGTCCGCGACGAGGGGCCGGGCTTCCCGGCCGGCCGGCTGGACGAGGCCGCCGCCGAGGGCCGGCTCGGCGTCGCCCGGTCCATCCGGGGCCGCCTCGCCGACCTCGGCGGCACGGTGCGGATCACCTCGGCGCCGGGCGCCGGCACGGAGGTGGAGTTGACCGTCCCGAGGGAGGCGGCGCGGTGAGGCCGGGGATCGGCCGTACCCGGCCGAGGCGACGGAGGGGGAGATCGTGAGCGGTGTGCGCGTGATGGTGGTCGACGACCACCCGATGTGGCGGGAGGGGGTGGCCCGGGACCTCACCGAGGCCGGCCACGTCGTCGTCGCCACCAGCGGCGAGGGCCGGCAGGCCGTCCGGGTCGCCGCCGCCACCCGGCCCGACGTGGTGGTCCTCGACCTGCAACTGCCGGACGTGTCCGGAGTGGAGGTGATCCGAGGGCTGCGGGCCGTGCTGCCGCAGGTGCGGGTGCTGATGCTGTCGGCCAGCGGCGAGCAGCAGAGCGTGCTGGACGCGGTGAAGGCGGGCGCCACCGGCTACCTGGTGAAGTCCGCCGCCCCGGCCGAGTTCCTGGAAGCGGTGCGCCGGACGGCGGCGGGGGAGCCCGTCTTCACGCCCGGCCTGGCCGGGCTGGTCCTCGGCGAGTACCGCCGGCTGGCGGCGGCCCCGGCGGACGCCGCCGCGACGGCCGGCCGGGATGCGGCGGGCGCCGGCCCGGCGCCCCGGCTCACCGACCGGGAGACCGAGGTGCTGCGCCTGGTGGCGAAGGGGATGTCCTACAAGCAGATCGCCGACCGGCTCGGGCTGTCCCACCGCACGGTGCAGAACCACGTGCAGAACACGCTGGGCAAGCTCCAGTTGCACAACCGGGTCGAGTTGACCCGGTACGCGATCGAGCGCGGCCTGGACGACTGAGGGGCTGGCGGAGAACCTCCCCCGAAGGGTTCCCCGCCAGCCCCCGGGCCCGCGTCAGACCGAGTGCGGCGGCCGCGTCTCGTGGATCGCCAGCTCCTCGGCGCTCGCCCCGCCGCCGGCCGACCCGGCGTCGTACGCGACCGAGTCGGTCTCCTGGTCGGTGTGCGCCCCCTCGTCGGGTTCGACGAGCCGGCCGACCTGGGCGTCGGCGACGCTGCCGAGCTTGCCGTGGTCGTAGAGGGAGACCGGCGACTTCGGGTCGGAGGTCGGCCCCGGTTCGAGCACGTCCGCGTCGAGCTGGGCCTGTGCCGCGGCCTCCTCGCTGTCGGCCTCGGCGGCGATGTCCGGGTCGACGGGGCCCGCCAGCGGGTCGTCGGCGGGGCGCTCGCGCTGCTCCCGGTCGAGCTTGTAGTCGAGCGACTCGCCGTCGAGTTGTTCCTCGGCGGTGGTCCCGTACCGGTCCACCGCCACCGGCGTCCGGTCGCCCGGCAACTGTGCCGGCTGCGGGCCGTCCGCCTCGCGCCCGGTCAGGACGTCGTCGTTGGCGGTCGAGTCGTCGTCGGCGGTGTCGGGCAGGCCCTCCGCCTCGGGGTCGGACACGGGGGTCGGGTACTCGTCGTCGCGCATGGCTGACCACTACCCACTGCCCTCCCGGCGTAACCGGTGCCGGGCGTGGCCATCCGGGCGGAAACGCCACGCTCCGGGACGGACGGGGAGGAACGGGGCGGTGGTCAGCCGCCGAGGCCGGCCTCGTCGGCGGCGTACAGGACGCACCAGACGACCTTGCCGCCCGGCACCGGGCTGCTGCCCCAGCGGCGGGCGACGGTGTCGATCAACAGCAGGCCGCGCCCGCCGACGGTGTCCAGCGGCGCCGGCCCGGTGAAGGCCGGCTGCCGCGACGAGTGGTCGCGCACGGCGAGGTGCAGGGTGCTGTCCCGGGGGGCCAGCCGCACCGTCATCGCGGTGTGCGCGTGGGCGATCACGTTGCCCACCAGCTCGGTGACCGCGATGCAGCCCGGCTCGGCCAGCTCGGCCAGGCCCCAGCGGCGACAGCAGTCGGTGACCAGTTGCCGGGCCTGCCGGGCGGCCTCCACGGCGGGCGGGAAGTCGGCGCTGACCACCGCGGCCATCGGCGCGGCGGCCAGCCCGGCCATCGCCCCGCCCAGGGTCGGCCAGGCGGGCACGCCCTCGACGGTGCCGGTCGGGTCGCAGAGCAGCAGGTCGGCGGCGGGCCAGTCGAGGACCTCCCGGCGCACGTCGGCGAAGACGTCCCGCGCCGCCGGGTCGGTCATCCGCAGGTCGCTCACGTCGGCCACCACCGGGCCGGGCCGGTCGCAGAGCCGGGCCAGCAACCCGTCGCGCACCGTGCCGACCTCGGCCCGGTCGAGCACGCCGGTCAGCCGGACCACCCCGGACGACCGGTCGGTCTCCACCCGGCAGCGCACGTCGGTCGGCATGATCGTCCCATTGTGCCTCCCCGGCCCGGGCCCCGCACCGGCCCGTTCGGCCCGGCGCATCAGCGGTCCGTCCGCGCTCGGCGGGTCATCGCGGCCATCGTCCCGACGGCCGTTCCCGCCGCCGCCAGCCCGAAGGCGGCGGTCATCCGCACGAGCTGCCGTCGCCGGCCGTGCCAGCCGCCCTCGCGCCGGGCCGCCGCGTCGGCGTGGAAGACGTTGCCGGTGCTGTCCAGCCGCGGGGCGGGCCCGAACTGGGTGCGGTGGGCGTACCAGCCGAGGGCCCGTTCGGCCAGCGCCGGGGCGAGCCGCCACTGCATGCCGATCAGCCGGGCGGCCCCGCCGGCGTACGCCTCGCGGCGCGGCCGGCGCAGCATCCGGACGATCGTCTCCGCCACCACCTCGGGCGGGTAGACCGGGGGCGGCGGCAGCAGCTCGCGCCCGCTGTGGTTGGCGGCGTGCCGGAAGAACGGCGTGTCGATGGTGGCCGGCAGCACCGTGCAGATCGAGATGTTGCCCCGCCCGGTCACCCGCAGCTCCTGGCGGACCGTGTCGGCGAGGCCGCGGATGCCGTGCTTGGTGGCGTTGTACGCCGACTGGTAGGGCATCGCCACCTCGGCCAGCACCGAGGCGTTGTTGACCAGCACCCCGCCCCCCGCCGCGCCGAGGTGGGGCAGCGCGGCCCGGGTGCCGTACGCGGCGCCGAGCAGGTTCACCTCCAACACCCGGCGGAACTCCTCCACCGGGATCTCGTCGAAGAGCCCGACGGCGCTGACCGCGGCGTTGTTGACCCAACCGTCGATCCGGCCGAACTCGGCCACCGCGCGGGCGGCGAGCCGTTCGACCGCCGCCGGATCGGTCACGTCCGTCGGCACGACCAGCGCGCGTCCGCCCAGCTCACGGCACTGCTGCGCGACCCGGTGCAGGGCCTGCTCGCTGCGGGCGGCCAGCACGACGGCGCTGCCCCGGCGGGCGAGGGCGTACGCCGTGGCCGTGCCGATCCCGCTGGAGGCACCGGTGATCACCACGGTGGCGTCGGCGAGGCTGCGGGTGAGAGGCATTGTCAGCCCGTACCCCCGCTGACAGGGGTCATGCGGGAATTTTGCGTCGGATAACCATGGGTGGGCGGGCGGTGGCCGCGGGGCGTGACGCTTGCCGTCGCGCAAGCACCCGCCGGGCTCTTCCCGATCTGCCAGGTTTCGGCTCCCGAGAGTCTGGTTAATGGGACCCTCTGACCGAGGACCACCGCTTGAGAAGATCGCATGGAGGTGACCCATGCGCGTCGGCCTCGTCTGCGCGCACGCCGGCCCGCCCAGGCGTGCCGACGCCCCGACCGTCGGCACCCACCAGCACATCGCGAGGGTCGCCGCGGAACTGGCCGCGCGAGGCCACGACGTCCGGGTGTACGAACGCCGCGACGACCCGGACCTGCCGGAGCGGGCGTCGGTCGACGGCTACCGGGTGGAGCGGGTGCCGATCGGCCCGGCCGTCCCGATCCCCACCGCCGAGCTGGTCCCGTACGTGGCCGGGTTCGGCTCGTGGCTGGCGCAGCGGTGGACGGACGGCTGGCAGCCGGAGGTGGTGCACGGGCACTACTGGATCGGCGGGCTCGCCGCCGCGCACGCGGTCCGCGAGACCGACATCCCGGTGGTGCAGACCTTCCACTCCCTCGGTGTCGAGCAGCTACGCCACCTCGGCCGGCAGTACGACGGCCCGGGGGAGCGGATCCCGCTGGAGCGGGCGCTGACCCGGGCGGTGGACATCGCGGTCGCCCAGTGCAACGACGAGGTCGACGAGCTGACCCGGATGGGCCTGCAGCGCGCCTCCGTGGCGATGGTGCCGGCCGGCGTCGACACCGAGCAGTTCCACCCCGACGGCGAGGCCGCCCCCCGCGACCAGCGGGCCCGGATCCTCTCCGTCGGCGGGCTCTCGCCCGGGCACGGCCAGGAGGACCTGATCCGGGCCATGCGGCTGGTCGGCGACGCCGAGCTGGTGATCGCCGGCGGCCCGCCCGCCGAGCAGCTCGCCCAGCACGCCGAGGCCCGCCGGCTGCGCGAGCTGGCCGAGCGGAACGGGGTGGCCGACCAGGTGAAGCTGGTCGGCGCGGTCCCGCACGAACAGATGGCCACCTGGTACCGCTCGGCGGACGTGGTCGCCTGCACCCCGCACTACTCGTCCGCCGGGCGGGTGTCGCTGGAGGCGATGGCCTGCGGCGTGCCGGTGGTCGGCTACGCGATGGGCGGGATCGCCGACGCGGTGGTCGACGAGGTCACCGGGCGGCTGGTGCCGCCGGGCGACGTCCGCACGCTCGGCGTGACCCTGCGCCGGCTGCTCGCCGACAACGCCGGGCGGTTCGCGTACGGGCACGCCGCCGTGGACCGGGTGCGGTGCAGCTACACCTGGGAACGGACGGCGGGCGCGCTGGAGCGCCTCTACGAGCGGGTGGTGCGCCGCCGCAAGCCGGTCGAGGCGGCCTGACCGGGGGCCCGCCGGTGCCGTTCCTCAGAGAGGGCGGCCCGGGGCGCCGACGCCGACGATGGCCCGGTTCCGTTCCCCGGCCACCGCGTGGTGGTGCTGGGGCTCGGCGTACCGGGTGAGGCCGATGACCGCGCCGAGGGTGACCAGGAACCCGGCCGCGGCGAGCCACTCCCGGCCGGGCCAGATCTTGTCGTTGAGCAGCAGCAGGCCGACGATCGCCGCGGGCACCGCCCCGGCGGCGTCCATCGCCGCGACGGCGGCCGTGGTGGAGCCGCGCTGCATGGCCAGGCCGAGCAGCAGCTGGCCGACGATCGAGTGCGCGATCAACAGGTAGAGCAGCGGGTTCCGGACGAACTCCTCCGCCGTCGGGGCCGAGGCCAGCGGCCGGGCGGCCACCGCGGCGGCGGAGAACGCCAGCCCGGCCAGCGAGCCGAGCGCCACCGAGCCGGGCGCCCCGTGCAGGCGTACGGCGAAGAAGCCGACCACCGCGATCACGCCGAGCACCGCCGCCAGGACGATCATGCCGGCGGTGCCGAGCGGCTTGGACGGCGCGGGCCGGGCGGAGAGCACCAGCGCGGAGATCCCGGCGAAGAGCAGCACCAGCAGGGCCACCTCGGCAGCGGGTAACCGCCACTTCAGCACCAGCACGCCGAGCAGGGCGGTGACCCCGAGCCCGGCCGCGACGCTGGACTGGACGAGGAAGAGCGGCAGGTCCCGGCGGGCCAGGAAGGCCAGCACGAACCCGGCCACCTGACAGGCCAGCCCGACCAGGTAGGTGCGATGGCCGGCCAGCCGCAGCAGCAGCCCCGGATCGAAGGTGTGGTGCACGGTGGTGCGGGCGGCGGCAACCGACTGGAGCAGGTTGGCGACGCCGTACGCGACGATCATCGCCGCGAGGAAACACCAGCCGGAGGAGACCACCTGGCGAGGATAGAGGCTGCCGGAGGTCAGTGCTCGATTGGCCGACCCAGCCGGGCGAGGATGTCAGCGTGCAGCGCGCCGTTGCTGGCCACCGCGCTGCTCTCGGTGCCGGCGTCGCCCGAGGGGGCCGGCCGGCCGGCCAGGTCGGTGAACGCGCCGCCCGCCTCGGTGACGATCGGCACCAGCGCGGCGATGTCCCACAGCGACAGCTCCGGCTCGACCATCACGTCCAGCGCGCCCTCGGCGAGCAGCATGTAACCGTAGAAGTCGCCGTACGCCCGGCTGCGCCAGGTGTCCCGCATGAGCTGGAGCATCGCGTCCAACCGGCCGGCGGACTCCCAGCCGGTCAGGGACGAGTAGCAGAAGCTGGCGTCCGCGAGGTCCCGGACCCCGGAGACCCGGATCGGGGCGCCGCCGGCGGCGTCCGGCCCGGCGTACGCGCCCGCGCCGAGCGCCGCCCACCAGCGGCGGCCCAGCGCCGGCGCGGAGACCAGCCCGACGACGGGGCGGTCGGACTCCAGCAGCGCGATCAGGGTGGCCCAGACCGGCACGCCGCGGATGAAGTTCTTCGTGCCGTCGATCGGGTCGACCACCCAACGCCGGCCGTCCGGGCCGCCGGCCGGCTGCTCGCCGTACTCCTCGCCGAGCAGGCCGTCGGCCGGCCGGTGCGCGGCCAGCAGCGCGCGGATCTCCCGCTCCACCGCGGTGTCCGCGTCGGAGACGGGGGTCAGGTCGGGCTTCGCGTCGACCCGCAGGTCCAGCGCGCGGAACCGGGCCGTGGAGACGGCGTCGGCGGCGTCGGCGAGCAGGTGGGCGAGGGCGATGTCGTCGGCGTACCCGGGCATGCCGCAAACGGTAGCGATGCCCCGGTCAGGAGCCGGCGAGCGGGTCGCCGGGATTCCGCTGGTCGGGCTCCCCCCGCGCGTCACCCTCCCCGGCGCGGGAGGCGAGCAGCCGGCGGTACGAGGCCAGCCGGCGCGGGTCGGCCTTGCCGGCGGCCACCCACGCGTCCAGCCCGCAGCCGGGGGCGTCGGGGGTGTGCGGGCAGTTGGCGGGACAGTCGACGGTGCCCTCCACCAGGTCGGGGAAGCCGTGCAGCAGGCTGTCGGCGGAGACGTGCGCCAGCCCGAAGCTGCGCACCCCCGGGGTGTCGACGATCCAGCCCGGGTCGGCTCCGGTTCGCGCCGCGCCGGACGGGAGCTGCCGTGAGCCGTCGTCGCGGTCGGGCAGCCGCGGCAGGCGCAGCGCCACCGCGCTCGTGGAGGTGTGCCGGCCCCGGCCGATCGCGCTGACCGTGCCGACCGCCCGCGCGGCGTCCGGCACCAGGCGGTTGACCAGCGTCGACTTGCCCACCCCGGAGTGCCCCACGAGGACCGAGATCCGGCCGGCGAGCAGACTGCGCAGGGCGTCGAGGTCGGAGTCCGGGCGGACCAGCACGTACGGCAGCTCCAGCTCGGCGTAGTAGCCGAGCACCGCCTCGGGGCCGGCCAGGTCGGCCTTGGTCAGGCAGAGCAGCGGCTCGATGCCGGCGTCGTACGCGGCCACCAGGCAGCGGTCGATGAACCCGGTGCGCGGCGGCGGGTCGGCCAGCGCGCTGACGATGACCAGCTGGTCGGCGTTGGCGACGACCACCCGCTCCAGCCGCCCCTCGGCGGTGGTCTCGTCGTCGTCGGCGGTGCGCCGCAGCACCGACGTCCGCTCGGCGATCCGGACGATCCGGGCCAGCGCCCCGGCCGCGCCGGAGGTGTCCCCGACCAGGCCGACCCGGTCGCCGACCACCACCGACTTGCGCCCCAGCTCCCGGGCCCGCATGGCGGTGACCAGCGGCGCGTCCGGCCCCGCGTCGGGCAGGACGCAGGTGTAGCGGCCCCGGTCGACGGCGATCACGAGCCCGTCGACCGCGTCGGAGTGCAGGGGGCGGGTGCGCGTACGCGGGCGCGACGACTTCCCGGGTCGGACCCGGACGTCGTCCTCGTCGTACTCCCGCCTTCTGGTCGCCAGGACCCGCCCCCCGTCGTGTCAGCTCTTGCCGGTCACCATTGCCGACCATAGTGCCGGGAACTCGGGCATGGTCTTCGAGGTGCACGCCACGTCGCTCAACTCGATGCCCGGAACGGCCAGGCCGGCGACCGCGGCGGCGTGCGCCATCCGGTGGTCGTGGTAGGTCTCGAACACCCCGCCGCGCAGCGGCCGGGGCCGGATCTCCAGCCCGTCGGCGGACTCGGTGATGTCCGCGCCGAGCGCGGCGAACTCCCGCGCCAGCGCGGTCAGCCGGTCGGTCTCGTGGCCCCGGATGTGGCCGACTCCGGTGAACCGGGACGGCGAGTCGGCGAGCATGGCGAGCGCGGTCAGCGCCGGGGTCAGCTCGCTGACGTCGGAGAGGTCGGCGTCCAGGCCGTGCACCACGCCGGTGCCCCGGACGGTCAGCCCGGCGGTGGAGAGGGTCACGTCGCCGCCCATCCGCTGCAGCAGCGCGCGGAGCTGCTCGACGGGCTGCGCGCTGCTGCGCGGCCAGCCCTGGAGGGTCACCTCGCCGCCGGTGACCAGGGCGGCGGCGAAGAACGGCACCGCGCCCGAGAGGTCCGGCTCGATCTCCCAGCCGCGCCCGGTCAGCGGGCCGGGCTCGACCACCCACACGTCGGGCGTGCTGTCGTCGACCGCCGCGCCGGCGGCCCGCAGCATCTGCACCGTCATCCGCAGGTGCGGCGCGGAGGGCACCGGCGGGCCGACGTGCCGGACCACCACCCCCCGGTCGAAGCGCGGGGCGGCCAGCAGCAGCCCGGAGACCAGCTGGCTGGAGGCCGAGGCGTCGATCACCACCTCGCCGCCGGTGACCCGCCCGGCGCCGAGCACGGTCAGCGGCAGGCTGCCGGTGGCAGGGGCGTCCACGCGTACGCCGAGGGAGCGCAGCGCGCCGATCAGCGGGCCGAGCGGCCGGGTGCGGGCCTGCGGATCGCCGTCGAAGGTGATCCGCCCGTCGGCCAGGCCCGCCACGGGCGGGACGAAGCGCATCACCGTGCCGGCCAGGCCGACGTCGACGTGCGCGGGGCCGACCAGCGGGTGGGGCCGGACCAGCCAGCGCTCGTCGTCGCTGATCGACATGTGCGCGCCCAGCGCGCGCAGCCCGGCGGCCATCAGCTCGGTGTCCCGCGCGCGCAGCGGCCCGGCGAGCGTCGAGGGACCGCTGGCCAGCGCGCTGAGCACCAGGGCGCGCGCGGTCATCGACTTGGACCCGGGCAGGCGCAGCGTGGCCGAGACCGGGTCGGAGGCGGTCGGAGCGGTCCACGGCTGCGGCGGCCGGGTCGCGGTCAGGTTCCCCACGGTTACATTCTGCCGTGTCCGGTGGTGGATGATGTCGACCACCGCCCGCACTCCCGGCCAGCGGGACAGCCGGGCGACGCCCGGCGCGTTAGCGTGTGCCACATGTGCGGGAGGTACGCGACGACCCGGAGCGCGGGCGACCTGAGCGCGCTGTTCGAGTCCCACGACGAGACCGACGGCCGGCTCGGGCCCGACCACAACGTCGCGCCCACCGACCCGGTGCCGCTGGTGCGGGTGACCCCCGAGGGGCACCGCGCGCTGTCGGTGGGGCGCTGGGGGCTGGTGCCCGCCTGGTCGCGGTCGCCCGCCGGCGCCGCCCGCATGATCAACGCCCGCGCCGAGACGGTCGCCACCAGCCGGGCGTACGCGGGGGCCTTCGCTCGCCGCCGCTGCCTCGTCCCGGCCGACGGCTGGTACGAGTGGGTCCGCTCGCCCGACGGGCGCAAGCAGCCCTACTACATGACTCCGCTGGACGGCTCGGTGCTCGCCTTCGCCGGCATCTGGTCGGTCTGGGAGGGGCCGGGCGGGCCGCTGCTGACCTGCAGCGTGCTCACCACCGCCGCGCTGGGCGAGCTGGCCGAGGTGCACGACCGCATGCCGTTGCTGCTGCCCGAGGACCGGTGGGGGACGTGGCTGGCGTCGACCGACGAGCCGGCGGGGCTGCTCGTCCCGCCCCCGCCCGACTGGCTGGCCGGGCTGGAGATCCGCCCGGTGGGACCGGCGGTGGGCGACGTGCGCAACGACGGGCCGGAGCTGACCGCTCGGGTTCCGGTGGCCCGGGTGACGGCGGCGGAGGAAATGACGCTCTTCTGACAGCGCCGGCACATTGTCGGGTGTGATTTGCCAGAGTTGCGGGTGAAACGTCGCCCCGTCGTTTAACCGTATTTGCCGTAGAGTCTTGTCTCCGTGTCCGGAAGTGCGATAGAACACAGCGCCGGTAGTGGGCGCCGATTCGCACGGGGCGGACGACGTCGCACCGATCTTGCCGGTCCCACGGGGGAGGTGGGTGGATGACACGGGCACGTATGCCCCGCCCGCACGAGGTGGCCGCCGCACGACGAGATCCGCGACTGCTGCGGGCGTTGCGCGAGCGGCGACAGGACGAGGCGTGGCGGACCAGAGGAACCTGCCAGAACGTCGACCCGGAAACATTCTTTCCGGCGCCGAACGAGCCGGCCGACGCGGCCGTAGCGCTCTGCCGAAGTTGCGACGTGCAGGGCTCCTGCCTTGCCTGGGCGCTGGACGTGGGTGACTGCCACGGCGTCTGGGGCGGCACGACCCCGCGCGAGCGGCGGGCGATGCTGGTCGCCTGGCGCGACGAGGTGCAACCGGATCCGGACGCCGCCGACGAGGCGGGTCCGCCGGTCCGGGACCGGCTGCTCACGCTGGTGCCGTTGAGCTGACCGTCGACTGAGCCGCCGGGGCCGGCCCGCGACCACGCGGGTCGGCCCCGCGCCGTGTCCCGGACGCCCGAGAATGGGCTGGTGTCCTGCACCGAGGAGATCTCCACCCCGCGGGGGCCCGCCCGGGTCGCCGCCGACCTGCCGGCCGGGCCGCCGACCGCCCTGCTGGCGCTCGGCCACGGCGCGGGCGGCGACGTCGACGCCCCGGACCTGGTCGCGCTGCGCGACGCGGCGGCCGGCGCGGGCCTGGTGGTGGCCCGGGTGACCCAGCCGTACCGCGTCGCCGGGCGGCGCGCGCCGGCCCCGGCCGGGCATCTCGACGAGGCGTGGACCGCCGTGCTCGCCGTGCTGCGGGAACGGCATCCCGGCGTACCCCTGCTGGTGGGCGGGCGCTCCAGCGGCGCGCGGGTGGCCTGCCGCACCGCGCGGGCGGTGGGCGCCGCCGGCGTGGTCGCGCTCGCGTTCCCGCTGCACCCGCCCGGGCGGCCGGAGCGCTCCCGGGCGGCGGAACTCGCCACCGGCCTGCCGACCCTCGTGGTCAACGGCGACCGCGACCCGTTCGGGGTGCCGGAACCGGGGCCCGCCGTGCGCGTGGTGACCCGCCCCGGGGAGCGGCACGATCTGCGGGGCGACCCGGCCGGCACGGCCGCGGTGGTGCGCGACTGGCTGCGCGACCGGGGCTGGGCGCGGGCCTGACCCCCGGCGCCCGACGTCCGGTCGCGGCGCAACGGGGCGCTTCCTGCGCGCCGGCCGGCGCGCGCCGGGGGAGCGCCCGCGCTCCGACCGGCCGTGTCCGGTGGCCGCGGCGGGTCGTTGCATCGGATGGTGCCGGATGCCCGGTTCGGGCGGCGGCGCCGGTCCTCCCAGGCCCTTCCTGGTCCCAGCGTCGGCTTCCGCCGGGGCCGGGACCAGGAACGGGAGGCGCAGCCGGAATGCCGTGCCCATCCGTGCGCGTTGCACCCCCCGGGACGACATTTCTGGCGAGGGGGGGTGACCGGGTGCCGATCGAGACGCAGGCCCGGGAACGGGACGAGCGGGGAGCGCGGCAGCTACGGCAGTTGCTGGGCGCTCCGGAGTGGCCCGCGACGGCGTCGCCGGTCGGCGCGGCGGCGGTGAGCACGAGCACACCCGCCGGAAGTGAATCTGTGGGCAGGTCCGTGCGCGTATCCTCGGCGGGAAAGCATCCGACGCGAGGGGATGTGCGGTTGACCACGGAGAAGACGGACGAGCGCAGGGCCCGCTTCGAGCGGGACGCGATGCCCTTCGTCGATCAGCTCTACGCTGCCGGTCTGCGGATGACCCGCAACCCGGCGGATGCCGAGGACCTGGTCCAGGAGACCTACCTGAAGGCGTACGCCGCCTTCCACCAGTTCGAGCAGGGCACGAACCTGAAGGCCTGGCTCTACCGGATCCTGACCAACACCTACATCAACTCCTACCGTCGCCGGCAGCGCCAGCCCATCCAGGCGCCGACCGACGAGATCACCGACTGGCAGCTCGCCGAGGCCGAGTCGCACACCTCCAGCGGGCTGCGCTCCGCCGAGACCGAGGCGCTGGACCGGCTGCCGGACAGCGACGTCAAGGAGGCCCTCCAGCAGCTGCCGGAGGAGTTCCGCCTGGCCGTCTACCTCACCGACGTCGAGGGCTTCTCCTACAAGGAGGTCGCCGACATCATGGGCACGCCGATCGGCACGGTGATGTCGCGACTGCACCGGGGCCGACGTAATCTGCGCAAGCTGCTCGAGCAGTACGCCGCGGAGCGGGGCTTCACCCCCGCGTCGTCGAAGAAGGGCTCAACCGCTGCGGCCGGCCGGGAGGTGTGACGTGAGCTGTGGAGATCCGCACGAGACGGACTGCCGTGAGGTCCTCGCCGAGGTCTACCTGTACCTGGACCTGGAGTGCGCGGAGGAGCGGCGGACGCTGATCCGGCACCACCTCGACGAGTGCGGGCCGTGCCTGCGCGAGTACGGCATCGAGCAGGAGGTGAAGGCGCTGGTCGCCCGCTGCTGCGGCAACGAGACCGCGCCGGACCAGTTGCGCGAGCGGCTGAGGCTGCGCCTCACCGAGCTGGTCGTCTTCGAGAGCAGCGAGTCGAGGGAGCTGGCCGACTGAGGTCGGCGGCACCGACGTGAAGCAGGTGGCCCGGGTCGTCTCCGACCCGGGCCACCTGCGTTCCGCTGACTGATCGACGCCGGGCCGCAGGCCCGGCCGCCGCTCAGGAGTTGGGGCGCTTGCCGTGGTTCGCGCCGCTCTTCTTCCGGGCCTTCTTCTTCCGGGCCTTCTTCGCCATGGTGACCTCCTCGTGATGGTCGGATCCGCCCGCGCACGACCTCGGCTCCGGTGCGCGCACCGGTCGCCCCGGCGCCGGGTCCGACCCGCTGATGCTAGTGCGGCCGGCACCCCCCGTCGTGCGGCGGGGCGGCCCGCCGTACGCCGCGCCGCGCGACACGCCGGCCGTCTCCCCCCGCCCCGCCGTGCTCCGGGGCGGCGGTGACGTGGCCGCGCCGCCCCTCACGCCGGCCGCCGCGACGTCACCACCCCACACGCCGGCCACCACCGGCGTCGCCGCGCCCGGCGGGCAAGGAACGCCGCCGCGCGTCCGACCCGGTGGTGGATCATCCGGACGCCCGGGGGCGCTCCACGCCCCTCGTGGGGGGCCCGCATGATTGGATACGTCGGCAGGCAACCGCGAGAGAAGGGGCCGTGGAGATGGCCGAGGAGATCCGCGCCGAGATGGTGGCGAACGTCTGGAAGGTCGTCGCGTCGGCCGGGGACACCGTGTCCGAGGGGGACACGCTGGTGATCCTGGAGTCGATGAAGATGGAGATCCCGGTCGTCGCCGAGTCCGACGGTGTCGTCAAGCAGCTCGCGGTCAACGAGGGCGACGTCGTGCAGGACGGTGACCTCATCGCGGTGATCGATTGACCGGCGTCTCGGTACGGCGGGCCGGCCCGGCCGACTTCGCGGCGGTGGCCCGGCTGACGGTCGCCGCCTACGAGGCCGACGGCCAGCTCAAGGGCGAGCACGGCTACGCCGCCGTGCTCGCCGACGTGGCGGCCCGCGCGGAGCACGGCGAGGTGCTGGTCGCCGTCGACCCGGCCACCGGCGAGGTGCTCGGCTCGGTGACGTTCGTCCTGCCCGGCACCCGGTACGCCGAGCTGTCCCGGGCCGGCGAGGCGGAGTTCCGGATGCTGGCGGTGGACCCGGCCGCGCAGGGCCGGGGCGTCGGCGCGGCCCTCGTCGAGGCGTGCGTGTCGCGGGCCGCCGAGCTGGGCTGCTCGGCGGTGGTGATCTGCGTCCGCGGCGGCTTCGCCGCGTCCGCCCAGCGGCTCTACCGGCGGCGGGGCTTCGTGCGCGTGCCGGAGCTGGACTGGTCGCCCCTCGCCGGCGTGGAGCTGCTCGGCCTCCGGCTGGATCTCACGGGCGCCTGACCCCGCCCTCGTGACGGGCGCCTGGCCCGGCCGGCCCTCGTGGCGGGCGCCTGGCCCGGCGCTCGCCGGGCCCGTTCCGGCGGGGACCCGGCAGGCGTCAGGGTGCTCCGGGCGCGGCGGCGTCGGGCTGCGCGCCGATGGGGGCGAGCAGCTCGTCGGCCATCGCCAGCGCGAGTCGCATCCGCTGCGCGTCGGTGAGCTCCGGGGCGCGGACCGCGAACCAGCTGCTGTGCACGGCGAAGATCGACAGCACGGCGCGGAGCTGGGCGGCCGGCGAGTCGTCGTCCCGGCACAGCACGTCGGCCAGCCGCAGCATCCGGCCGCGCATCTGCTGCCCGGCGGAGAGGCTCTTCAGCACGGTCTGGTTCTGCTCGAAGAACCGCATCACCGAGGGCTGGTCGCCGGCGAACATGGCCTCGGCGTACCGGCCGATCACGGCGCGCCGGGTGGCCAGGCCGACCGGCTGCGACTCGGCCCAGGCGATGAGGGCGTCCAACCGCTCCAGCCGGTCCTCGACGACGCTGGTGACGATCTCGTCCTTGCTCTTGAAGTGGTAGTAGAGCGCGGCCTTCGTCACGTTCAGCCGCTCGGCGATCTCCCGCAGCGAGGTCTTCTCGTACCCCTGCTCGGTGAAGAGCTCCAGCGCGACGGCCTTGATGCGTTCCCGCGTGCCGCCTGTGCTCTCCCTCACCCGCACCACCCAATTCGCTTGACCGACCCTGGCCCCAAACTTACCGTCCGGCTAGTAAGGTAGCTAGCCGGCCGGCAAGTAAGTGCGGCACATCTCGGGGGGAGCTTACCCATGACGCAGGCAACCCAGGCTCCGGCGCGACCCAACGTGCGGGTCGTGCTCTTCGGCCTGATGATCGCCATGATGCTGGCGATGCTCGACAACATGATCGTCAGCACGGCGTTGCCCCGGATCGTGGGCGAGTTCGGCGGGCTGGACCACTTCACGTGGGTCGTCACGGCCTACGTGCTGGGGACCACGGTCTCCACCCCGATCTGGGGCAAGCTCGGCGACCTCTACGGGCGCAAGTCCGTCTTCCTCACCTCGGTGGTCGTCTTCCTGGTCGGCTCGGCGCTCTGCGGCATGGCCGGCTCCGACCTGCTCGGCGGCCCGGGCGACGGCATGGCCGAGCTGATCGCCTTCCGCGCGGTGCAGGGCCTCGGCGCGGGCGGCCTGATGGTCGGCGTGATGGCCATCATCGGCGACCTGGTCCCGCCGCGGGAGCGGGGACGCTACCAGGGGATGATCGCCGGCATCATGGCCCTCGCCATGGTGGCCGGCCCGCTGGTCGGCGGCTTCATCACCGACCACCTCTCCTGGCGTTGGGCGTTCTACGTCAACCTGCCGCTGGGCGGGGTCGCGCTGGCGCTGCTGGTCGCCACCCTGCGCCTGCCGAAGCACCGCACCGAGCACCGCATCGACTGGCTCGGCGCGGCGCTGCTCTCGGTCGCCATCACCGCGATCGTGCTGGTCACCACCTGGGGCGGCAACGAGTACGACTGGGCCTCGGGGCAGATCCTCGGCCTCGCCGCCCTCGCGCTGGTCACCCTGGTGGCGTTCGGCCTCGTCGAGCGGCGCGCCGTCGAGCCGATCCTGCCGCTGGGGCTCTTCGCCAACCGCAACTTCGCCCTGATCTCGGTGATCGGCTTCCTGCTCGGCTTCGCCATGTTCGGCGCGATGAACTTCCTGCCGCTCTACCAGCAGACCGTGCAGGGCGCCTCGGCCACCAACTCCGGCCTGCTGCTGCTGCCACTGATGTTCGGCATGCTCGTGGTCTCGCTGGTCGTGGGCCGGTCGATCACCAAGACCGGGCGCTACCGGGCGTACCCGATCGTCGGCGGCGTGGTGATGGCCGCCGGCATGGCGCTGCTGACCCGGCTGGACGTCGACACCAGCAAGACCGAGTCGTCGCTCTACATGATCGTGCTGGGCGTCGGCATGGGCTTCCTCATGCAGACGTCGATGCTGATCGCGCAGAACAGCGTGGAGCAGAAGGACCTGGGCGCGGCGAGCGGCGCGGCCACCTTCTTCCGGTCGATCGGCGGCTCGTTCGGCATCTCGCTGTTCGGGGCGATCTTCGCCAACCGACTGGCGGACTCGCCGGCCGGTGGCGCGTTCGGCGGCGGCGGGGAGGCCGGCGCCGCGATGGACCTGGAGATGCTCAAGGACCTGCCGGCGCAGGCCCGTGAGCTGGTGCTGGGCGGCCTCGCCGACGCGGTCTCGCACGTCTTCTGGTGGGCGGTGCTCTTCAGCGTCGCCGTGCCGGTGCTCGCCTGGTTCATCCGGGAGATCCCGCTGCGCACCGCGAACGACCTCCCGCCCCAGGCCGCCGGCGAGGAGCAGGCCGAGACCGCCCTGGCCAAGGCCCCCACTCCCTGATTCGCCGCCACGATCCGCCGGACGTTCCGGAGGCTCCGCGCCGGCGGCCTGGGGCGGGAGGTCGTTCGCGGTGCGCAGCGGGATCTCCCGGATGAACCAGGCGAGCACCGGCAC
>NZ_JBPQTP010000040.1:0-52768 GCF_051386395.1 Micromonospora sp. URMC 106 | reverse complement strand
GTGGAACCGGCTGCCGTTGGCGCCGACGAACCGGTGTGTCCACGGCCCTTCGGTGAGGACACAGGACTCGTCGACGGCCCCCACGGCGTCGCCGCGCACGGCCTCGCCGGCGGTGGGCTCGCCGTACTGCGGGCCCGGCCAGGTCGACGGGTGCGGGGGTGGGGCGGTCGTGCGGGGCGGCTCCGGCGGTCGGGCCGGCGCCGGCACCCTGCCGGTGGTCGGCGCCGCCATGGGCTCCGGCCGGGCCGGGGCGCCGTTGGCCGGCGCCGCACCGGCCAGGGCGGCGCGTCCCCGGCGGTCGACGGCCGGCCGGGCGCCCGGCCCGTCGGGCGTGTCGTGACCGGTGGCCTGGGCCCGCGCCCGGGCGACCGTCTCCGCCCGTTCCAGCCGCGCCCGCGCGCCCAGGGTGCGGCCGGGCAGCCGGACGTCGCCGCGGGAGAGCTGGGCGACGAACCAGGCCGGCAGGTAGCCCTCGACGGGCAGGCCGGGGTTCACCGCCAGCCACCATTCGTGGTTGGGCCAGCCGGCGGCCAGGTCGGCGTACGTGGTGCGGCGGCTGGAGCCGGCGCTCTCCCCGAGGCACGCCCGCATGGCCGCGGCGGAGGTGAACGCCAGCACATGGGTGCGACCGCCGGTGGTCCAGGTGCCCCAGCCCATCGGCGCCTTCCCGGCCAGCGCCTCGGCGGAGACCGGCAGCAGCAGCTCCGTCTGGGCCAGGATGCGGAAGTAGAGCTGCTGGTCGTTGGCGCGCAACGCGTCCCGCATCGCCGCCTCGGCGTCGGTGGCCGGCTCCCATTCGGTCACGGCCACCCCTCCTCCCGCGAACAGGCCATAGGCATCGCGTACAACCTACAAGGTAGTAACAAGATCACAATGGCTGGCCGGGCGGCGGTCCGCGCCGTCGCGCCGGAGGCGCTAACATCCCGTCCCGGAGTCGACACGATACGGAGGCGGTCGATGTCCCGGTCCCCCGCGCGCCCACTCCTGGCTGCCCTGACGGCGACTCTGCTGACCGCCGCACCCGCCGCCCCGGCGGCCGCCGCGGGTTCGACCCGGGCCGCCGCGGAACCGGTCGCCGCCGGCCGGTCCGGTCCCGCCGCGCTCACCGCGCGGGCGGCCCCCGGCTGCCCGTCACCGCTGGCCCCGGTCCGGCCGGTGCCCGCACCCCCCTGGCCCCAGCAGCGGTACGCGCCGGAGCGGCTGGCGCCGCTGGCCACCGGGGCCGGGGTGACGGTCGCGGTGATCGACTCCGGGGTGGACCGCCGGCATCCGCAACTGGCCGGCCGGGTCCTCGACGGCACCGACCTGCTCGACCCGGGTGGCGACGGCAGCCGGGACTGCGCCGGTCACGGCACCGGCGTGGCGAGCATCATCGCCGCCGGCCCCCGCGACGGCGTGGCGTTCCACGGGCTCGCCCCGGGGGCCCGGATCCTGCCGGTGCGGGTCAGCGAGCAGCAGGTCGTCGAGGGGCGGGAGTCGGGGCGCACGGTCAGCGCCGAGGACTTCGCCCGCGCCATCCGCTGGGCCGTCGACCACGATGCCGACGTGCTCAACCTCTCCGTCGTGCTCTACGCGGACAACCCGGCGGTGCGGGCCGCGATCGGCCACGCGGTCGAGCAGGACGTGGTCGTGGTGGCTGCCGCCGGCAACCTGCACGACAGCGGCGACCCCCGGCCCTACCCGGCCGCGTACGACGGGGTGCTCGGGGTGGGCGCGATCGGGGCGGACGGGGCGCGCGCCGCGTTCTCCCAGACCGGCTCGTACGTCGACCTGGTCGCCCCGGGCAGTGACGTGCTGATGGCCGCCCCCGGCCAGGGCCACCACCGGGCCGAGGGGACCAGCTACGCGGCGCCCTTCGTGGCGGCGACGGCCGCGTTGCTGCGGCAGTACCGGCCGGAGCTGACCGCGGCGCAGGTGGCGCAGCGGATCGTGGCCACCGCCGACCCCGCCCCAGGCGGCGGGCGGGGCGGCGGGTACGGCGCGGGGGTGCTGAACCCGTACCGGGCGGTCACCGAGACCGGTGGCGGGGCACCGGAGCGCCCGCGCCCGGCCACCGCGCTCGCCGACGACCGGGCCGATCCGGCACTGGTCGCGCAGCAGGCCCGCCGCGCGACGGCCCGGGACCGGGCGCTGCTGGTGGCCGGGGTCACCGGGGCGGTCGTGGCGGTGGCGGCGCTGCTGGCGCTGGTCGTGCCGCGCGGCACCCGCCGTCGCTGGCAGCCCGCCGGCCCGCTCTGAGGCGGGCCGCCCCGGAGGGACCCGTCGAACGACGATGGTGGCGTCGACCGGTCAGGGTCGGCGCCACCATCGCGCGGGGCTCACTGGAACAGGCCGACGTTCTTCTTCTCCGTGTCGAGATAGTCGGCCGCGGAGTCGTCGACCGCGAGCTTGATGTCGCGCAGCATGGCCTGCAGGTCCTGCGAGGCGGAACGCCAGCGGGTCTGCCGCTGCTCGTACGCCTGCCGGGCCTCGCCGGACCAGCTCGCGACGAGCGGGGCAGCGTCGCGTTCGAGCTGGCCGAGCTGCGAGTCGAGCGTGTTCAGCGCCCTCTGGATGTCGGCGCTCGCCTGCTGCAACGCGGCGAAGTTGACGACCAGCACACCGTGGTCCATCAGATGTCTCCTCCCCCGAGACCGGGTCAGAGCGGCAGCTGGATGCCGCCGCGGTTGGTGGTGGACACGCGGCTGGCGGCCTCGCTGTCCGAGACGTCGTACTGCTGGCCCGCCGTGCGGATGGCGCCGGCGGTCTCCCGCAGCGCCCGCTGAAGCGTCGCCTGGTCCTGCCCCCACTGCTGCTTGACCTGCTCGAAGGAGCGCCCACCGGCGCCTCGCCAGGCCTGCTGCAACACCTCCAGCTGGGCCATCAGACTGCTCAGCATGGACTGCAAGGACTGGTCGACCTGCTCGAACTTCCCGGCGGTCTGCTGCATCACCGCTGCTTCTGCCTGGGTCTGGGACACCCCGGACGTCACCTCGTCTCCTCGGTCGTGGCTGGCCGTCGGCACGCCCGCTTACCGGGCGCCCCGCTCGCGCCGCCCGGATGTCGAGCACGGCGGGCGCGGGGTCAGCAAAACTCGTCGCTGACGGTAGCCGCCCGGTCGCGGTTCTGCTACCCCGTCGGTATCCCCTGTGGACAACCGCGCTCCCCGTTCCCCGCGCCCGCCCTTACGATGGGCGGCGTCGATGTCGCGGGGAGTGACCGGTCGAGGAGGCGCGGTGACGGTGACGACCACCACGGGCCCGGCCCTGCCCGCGACGCCAGCGGTCGCCGCCGCCGGACCGGTTCCGCCCGCCCCGGCCGGTCCCGGAGCGGGCGCTCCGGGGCCTCGCGCCGTCCCGCCACCACAGTGGATCCCGGCCACCCGGCGGCGGACGGCCGGCGTCCGGGCCGGTCAGGTCGTCGCCGCGCAGGTCGCCGTGGCCGCCCTGGTCGCGGCCGTCGGCCGGGGCGCGCTCGCGACCCTGGCCGCCGTGGCGGTGGCCGCGCTGCTGCTGCCCGCGGCATGGGTGCGGCTGCGGGGGCGCTGGCTCTTCGAGTGGCTGGCCACCGGCCTCGGCTACGCGACCCGCCGCCGCGCGCTGCCCCCGGCCACCGGCCCGGCGGCCCTGCTGGACCTGGTCGACCCGGGCGCGGTCGTCCGCCCCGCCGAGCTGGCCGGCACGCCGGCCGCCGTGCTCGACGACGCCGCCGGCATGGTCGCCCTGCTGGAGGTCGGCGACCCGGCCGACCTGCTCGGCGACGGCCCCCGCGCGCTGCCCCTCCCGGCGTCCCTGCTGTCCGCGGCCGCGCCGGACGGGCCGCCGGTCCGGCTCCAGCTCCTGCTGACGGGCGCGCCGGCACCGACGGTCGGCGCGGGCGGCGGCACGGTCGCCACGTCCTACCGGCAGCTCACCGACGGGCGGCTCGCCGGCCTGGAACGGGCCGTTCTCGCCGTGCGGGTGCTCCGTGCCGAGGGCTGGACCAGCGAGGAGCTGCGGCGGGCGCTCTCCGGCACGGTACGCCGGATCGTGCGCCGCCTCGGCGCGGTGCCCGCCCGCCCGCTGGGCGAGCACGCGACGCTGCGCGTGCTGGCGGAGCTGGCCCACCACGACGACCACCCGGCGCGGGAGTCCTGGCAGGCGGTGCGGGCCGGCGATCTGCTCCAGACCACGTTCCGGCTGCTCCGCTGGCCCGACGCGGGCACCGACGCCGGCCGGCGGCTGGCGCCCCGGCTGCTCGCGCTGCCCGCGACGGCGACCACGGTCTCGCTCTGCGCGGGGCCGTGGGCGGGCGCCGACCCCGCGGCGGCGCCGACCGAGTTGGCCGTACGGCTGGCCGCCGCCACCCCGGCGGAGCTCTCGGTCGCCGCCCAGGCCCTGCGCCGGCTGGTCGGTGAGGCGGGCGGCGAGGTGCACCGGCTCGACGGCGCGCAGCTCGTCGGGCTGGCCGCCACGCTGCCGCTCGCGGCGGCGGACGCGCCGGGGCCGGGGCCGGCGCCCGACGGGCTGGAGCTGACCGTCGGCGAGGCGGGCCTGATGGTCGGCACGAACCGGCACGGCGGCGCGGTGACCGTCCGGCTGTTCCGGCCGGAGGGCACGAGGGTGATGCTCGTCGGCGGGGTACGCGCGGCGCAGCTCGTGGTGCTGCGGGCCATGGCGCTCGGCGCCCGGGTGGTGGTGCAGACGGCGCGCCCCCGCAGCTGGGAGCCGTTCGTGCGGGGCGTCGGCACCCCGGGCGCGATGATCCCGCTGCTTCCGCCGGGCCGGCCGGTGGACGGCGGGCCGGGCTCGCCGCTGTGCCCGCTGCTGGTGGTCGTCGACGCCGGCTCGACGCCGGCCGACCCGGAACCGGGTCCCCCGTGGCGGGCCACGCTGCTGGTACGCGACGAGCTGACCCCGGCGGACGCCGACGCGCTGGGGCGGGCCGACCTGGCGGTCCTGCAACCGCTCGACCCGGCCGAGGCCGCCCTGGCCGGCGCCGCGCTGGGCCTCGGCGGCTCGGCGGAGTGGCTGACCCGTATCCGGGACGACATGGTCGCGGTGGTCAACCGGCGGGCGTTGCGCTGGGCGCTGCTCTCGCCCACCCCGATCGAGTCGCAGCTCATCGGCCGCCCCGCCCGCCGCTGACCACTCCGTGCCCCCGGCCCGCGCCGGCCGGATCGGCCCGCGCCGATTGGGTCAGCCCACGCCCGCCGGGTCGGCCCGTGCCCGCCGGGCCAGCTCACGCCGGCCGCGATCCGCCCGTCTCGCGGGTTCCGCGGGTGGCGGGTCCGTGGCACGATCCCGGCCATGGGTTTCCTCAAGGGGCTGCTGATCCGGCTGGGCAGCACGGCGCTGGCCTTCTGGCTGGCCACGCTGCTCATCCCGGGCATCACGCTGGACTCGGAATCCGCCGTCGAGGCGGTCACCACGCTGCTCCTCGTCGCGGTGATCTTCGGCGTGGTCAACGCGGTGCTCCAACCGATCATCAAGACCGTCGGCTGCGGCTTCTACCTGCTGACCCTCGGGCTGATCGCGCTGGTGGTCAACGGGCTGCTGTTCCTGCTCACGAGCTGGATCGCCGACCAGGCCGGGCTGCCGTTCCACGTCGACAGCTTCTGGCCGGAGGCGGTGCTCGGCGCGCTCTTCGTCGGCATCGTCACCTGGATCCTCGGCGCCGTCCTCGACCGGGACTGACCCGCTGCGCCGCCCGGGGCCGACCAGATCCCGGGAATTGGCTGCCGAGCGGCGCGGGTCGCCGGGCTAGCGTCACCGGGGTGACGACCCTGACCCGCGGCGACGGCTACCTGCTCAGCACCGATCCGGACCGGATCGACCTGGACCGCGTGCACCACTGGCTCTCCACCGACGCGTACTGGGCGATCGGGCGGGACCGGGAGACGGTGACGCGCGCGTTCGCCGGGTCGCTGCCGTTCGGGGTCTACCGCCCCGGTGACGGGCGGCAGGTCGCGGTCGCCCGGGTGGTCACCGACGGGGCCACCTTCGCCTGGCTCTGCGACGTCTACGTCGACCCCGCGGAGCGGGGCCGGGGGCTGGGCACCTGGCTGGCCGGCGCGGTCCGCGACCACCTCGCCGGCCTCGGCGTACGCCGGATCCTGCTGGCCACCTTCGACGCCCACGAGGTGTACGCGAAGGTCGGCTTCGCCCCGATGACGGATCCGCACCGCTGGATGCAACTCGACCAGCGGGAACAACCCGTGAGCCCGGTCACCGGCAAGGATCCGGGTGGCCAGTCGCCCCTTACGGTGGAGGCGTGACGCCACTTCGCCTCGGCTACCTCTACGGCTTCGGTGCGTACCTGCTCTGGGGCTTCTTCCCGCTCTACCTGAAGCTGCTGCGCCCGGCCGGGCCGATGGAGATCCTGGCCCACCGGATCGTCTGGTCGGTGGCGTTCGTCGCCCTCCTGCTGGCCACGATGCGCAACGTGGGCTTCCTGCGGGCGCTGCTGCGCCGGCCCCGCGCGCTGGCCGGCATCGGCGCGGCCGCCGCGCTCATCGCGGTCAACTGGGGCACCTACATCTACGGCGTCAACTCCGACCGGGTGGTGGAGACGGCCCTCGGCTACTTCATCAACCCGCTGGTGGTGGTGCTGCTGGGCGTCACCGTGCTGCGCGAGCGGCTGCGCCCCGCGCAGTGGGCGGCGCTGGGCATCGGCGGGCTGGCCGTGGCCGTGCTGACCGTCGACTACGGCCGGTTGCCCTACCTGGCGCTGGTGCTGGCGCTCAGCTTCGCCGGCTACGGTCTGGTCAAGAAGCGGCTCGGCCTGCCCGCCGCGGAGGGACTCTTCGTCGAGTCGGCGGTGCTGGCGCTGCCCGCGCTGGCGTACCTGGGTTGGCTGACCGCCGACGGCGACGCCACCTTCGGGCACGTCTCGGTCGGGCACACCGCGCTGCTGGTGTCGGCCGGCGCGGCGACCGCGATCCCGCTGCTGCTCTTCGCCGGGGCGGCGAACCGGCTCCCGCTCACCGGGCTCGGCATGCTCCAGTACCTCGCCCCGATCCTCCAGCTCGGCTGCGGGGTGCTGATCTTCCACGAGCCGATGCCGCCGGCCCGGCTGGCCGGCTTCGCCCTGGTCTGGGCCGCGCTGATCGTCTTCACCGTCGACGCCCTCCGCAACTCCCGCCGCGCCCGTGCCCGCGCCCGCGCCGCGGCCCCGGCGCCCGCCCCGGCGTAGCGCCGGCCGACGCGACCGGCGCGCCGGGGCACGGGTGTGCGCGACCGGCGCGCCGGGGCACGGTGTGCGCGTCCCCGGCGAGCCGGGCCGGCCCGACGGCGCGGGTCAGCCGCGCTGGCCGAGCGCGGCGGCGGACGGCTCGCTTACGCCCGGTCCGGCCCCGGTGCCGGCGGGACCGGCGGGCGGCGGCCCGGCCCGTCCGGCCGGCGGGTGGTCGGCGGGCGGGACGAGGAAGGCCGGCCGGCGGGCGTTCGTGAGCCACCGCAGCGCCCACTCGACCGGGCCGTAGCGGAACCGGCGCAGCCAGAGCGCGCTCACGACCAACTGGACCGCGAACACCGTCACCGCGAAGGCGACGAGCGCCAGCGGGGAGAACGTGCCGGCGAGCCCGAGACCGACGCCGGTGAAGGCGGCCAGGCCGGCCACCGACTGGCCGAGGTAGTTGGTGAGGGCCATCCGGCCGGCCGGGGCGAGCGCGGCCCGGACCGCCGCCGCACGCGGGTTGTGCATGATCCGCAGCAGCGTCGCCACGTACGCGGCGGCCAGCAGCGGCGCCGTCGCGACGCTCGCCGCCACCCCGAGGGAGTTGCCGTTGCCGCCGCTGGCGGTGTAGACGACCGAGCCGAGCAGCCCGACCGGGAACCCGACCCACTGGATCCGGCGCAGCACCGGCTCGCCACCGGTGACCCGGGCCAGCCACTGCCGGCGCCCGGCGACCATGCCGACCAGGAACATGCCCAGCGCGGTCGGGCCCTGCATGGACGCCGCCTGGAGCAGCAGCAGCGGCAGGCCGGCGAGGTGCTCCCCGATGACGGCCTCCCAGCCGCCGCGCAGCGCCCGCGTCGCCTCCTCACCGTTGGCCAGCGCCTCGGCCTCTCCCGGCAGGAACGCCGAGCGGTCCACGAGGAGCGCGCCGGCGACCGCACTGACCACCACGAGGGCGTAGAGGACCACCGCGATCCGGATCGCGGTGCGGTCCCGCACGTCACGCAGCAGGAGCAGCACCAGGCACGCCACCGCGTACGTGACGAGCACGTCACCGCCGTAGAGGAAGACGGTGTGCAGGGCGCCGATGACGAAGAGACCGGCGACGCGGCGGAGCATGCGCGCCGAGAAGGCGGCCCCGGCCCGGCGCGCCGCCGCCATCTGGAGCGTGAAGCTGTATCCGAAGAGGAACGAGAAGAGCACGTAGAACTTCATGTCGACGAAGACGGAGGAGAGCACGCGCACGGCGTGGTCGAGCCCGGAGTCGAAGTCGGGGTCGGTCACCAGGTTCCCCGGATAGCCGGAGGCCATGAAGGTGACGTTGACGACGAATATCCCGAACAGCGCGAATCCCCGTACCGCGTCGACGTCGAGGACCCGCCGCACCGCGCTCTGTGTAGTCACAATCCACCCTACTCGTGATCTGCGTATGAGATACAAAGTACGCCGTACAGAGTTGCCGAGATCTAGAGTGAGCACAAGACCCCCGGGCGGAGGACGAGGAGATTTCGACGTGGCGCAACAGCCGCTGCCCCCCGTGGTGGCCCGGATGTGGGGCCGCGAGGCCACCCCCCGGCACGGCCCCCGTCCCAGCCTCGACCTGGGCCGGATCGTCGACGCCGCGATCCGGATCGCCGACCGCGAGGGCCTGGAGGGGGTGACGATGAGCAGCGTCGCCAACGAGGTCGGGATGGCGACGATGTCCCTGTACCGCTACGTCGGCAGCAAGGACGAGCTGTTGACCGTGATGGCGGACGCCGCCGTGCCCGAACCACCCGTCCTCGACGGGCAGCCGTGGCGCGACTACCTGACCGTCTGGACCCGGGCCAACCGGGACTTCCTGCTCGCCCGGCCCTGGCTGCTGGCGCTCGGCCAGCACACCCCGCCCGCCGGGCCCCGGGCGCTGCGGTGGCTCGACCGCGCGCTCGCCGCGCTCGCCGGCACCGGGCTCGGTCACGGCGAACGGCTCAACATCGTGACCACCCTGACCGGCTACGCCACCCGGCAGGCGTCCCTGGCCCACGCCCTCAACGGCGCGGCCGGCGCGATCTCCGGGCTGGCCGACTACGGCCGCGTCCTCGCCGAGGTCGTCGACCCGGACGGTTATCCGGAACTGGCCGCCGCCCTGCGCGCGAACGCGTTCGGCGACGCCGAACAGTGGATCGACGACGCTGACTTCACCTTCGGGCTCGACCTGCTCCTCGACGGCATCCAGGCGCTCGTCGCGCGGCAGGGCGCGGCCGGGGGCGTCACGGGATCGGGTAGGTGAGCAGCGGGGGCCCGTCGGCGCGGTGCAGGGTGATGCGGACCAGTTCGGCGTCGGTGAAGCGGGTCGCGCCGGTGATCCGCAGGTCATCGCCGGGAGCGGCAAGCCAGGAGGCGACCTGCTCCGTCGCGCCGTCCCGGCCGTGGGCCACCAGCCGGAAGGCGTACGCCTTGGCGTAGCCCGCCCTGGCGTCGTACCCGCAGCGCATCCGCACCTCGGTGCCCCAGTCGGTGCCGGTCAGGGCGATCTCGGCGTGCACCGGCACGGTGCCGGCCACCGGCTCCATGGCGACCATCCGCACCTCCCCCGGGGGCGGGGCGACCGCCTCGCGGGGCAGCAGGGCGGCCGTGCCGACGCCGACGACCAGGGCCAACGCGGCGGCGGCGAGGGCGGTGAGGGCGTACCGGCGACGGGCGGCCGACCGTTCGCGGCGGCGGCGCTCGCGGGCGGCGGTGAGCAGCTCGGGCACCCGGGGGTTCTCCGGCGGCGGCACGAACTGCTCCAGGCCGGCCGGGTCGAGCCGGCCGAGCAGGCCGGGCAGGACGGCGATCTCGGCGACCGCCTGGCGACAGGCGGCGCAGCCGGCGAGGTGCCGCTCGTACGCCGCCCGCTCGGCGGGAGCCAGCGCACCCAGCACGTACGCGCCGTCGTCGTGCGCGAACTCGCACCGGGTCATCCGGTCACCCCCATCTCGGCAAGGACCAACCGTAGTGAGCGCAGGGCGTAGTGCGTCCGCGACTTCACGGTGCCCGGCGGCACGCCCAGCCGGGAGGCCGCCTCCGCCACCGACCGGCCCTGGTAGAAGCACTCCACCAGCACCTCCCGGTGGGTGGGGCTGAGCCGGTTCAGCGCCTCGGCGACGGTCCAGGCCTCCACCGCGCGCTCCGCCTCGTCGACGGTCTCCGGGGGCTCGGGCAGCTCGTCCGTGAAGACCTCGCCGACCCGGCTGGAGCGGCGCCGCCAGGCGTCGATGGCCAGGTTGCGGGCGGTGGTGAAGAGCCAGGCGCGGACCGAGCCGCGCGTCGGATCGAGCGACTCCGGGTGCCGCCAGGCCCGCAGCAGCGTCTCCTGCACCAGGTCCTCGGCCCGCTGCCGGTCGCCGTTGACGAGGCGCAGGGCGTGCGCGTACAGCGCCTCCGCGTGCTCGTCGTGCAGCGCGCGGAGCAGTTGGGCGTCGTGGTCGCTGATGGCGGTCTCCTCGCTCTCGGGCGCGAGTCCGGCGGTGGCGTTCGCACGGGAATACGCGCGGTCGCCGCGATCGGTTCAGCCGCAGGTCATCGTGGCCGTCCCGGCGCAGGTGTTCACGCCCGGTTCACGCCGCCGCCGACGCCCGCTCACCGCGTCCTCCTACCGTCCGGCGGGTACGCACGCCAGCGGCTGTCCGGCGTGCACCGACCCCTCCAGGAGGCTCCTTCCATGAGCGACCGTCCCCGGCTGCTCCCGTTGCTGGGCGCCACCCGCCACGGCAGCCGCGACGCCATGACCTGTCTCTACCGGTGCGGCAACGCCTGCGACCACCCGGTGCCGAACACCTCCGACAACGCGTACTTCGGTGACGTGGTGGGCGCGGAGGTCTCCCGGCGCGGCGTGGTCCGGGCCGGCGCGGTCGGCGCGCTGGTCCTCGGCTTCGGTGGCGCGGCGGCCGGCGCGCTGGCCGCCGGCTTCGGCCGTCCGGCCGGCGGCGTCGGCAGCGGCGCCCTGACCTTCAAGCCGGTCCCGCCCAACACCCTGGACAGCCTCGTCGTCCCCAACGGGTACGACCACGCGGTCGTCATCCGCTGGGGCGATCCCGTCGTCCCCGGCGCGCCCGAGTTCGACCTGCACGGTCAGACCGCCGCCGCGCAGGCCAAGCAGTTCGGCTACAACAACGACTTCGTGGGGGTGCTGCCGCTGGACGGTCGCGGCCGGCGGGCGCTGCTCGTGGTCAACCACGAGTACACCAACGAGGACCTGATGTTCCCCGGCTTCACCAGCCAGGACGCCCTCTCCGTGGAGCAGCTCCGGATCGCCATGGCCGCGCACGGCATGTCCGTGGTGGAGCTGGAGCGGGTGGACGGCACCGGGCAGTGGCGGCCGGTGGCGGCCGGCCGGCGGCCGTACAACCGGCGGATCACCGCGCTCGCCACGAAGTTCGAGCTGACCGGCCCGGCCGCCGGCTCGGACCACCTGAAGACCGCCGCCGACCCGAAGGGTCGTACGGTCGTCGGCACGTTGAACAACTGCGCCGGCGGGGTGACCCCGTGGGGCACCGTGCTCTCCGGCGAGGAGAACTTCAACCAGTACTTCGTCGGCGGCGACGCGGTGGTCGCCGAGCTGAAGCCGAGGCTGGCCCGCTACGGCATCACCACCACCGCCCGCTACCCGAGCGGCAGCCGCAAGTGGGAGCGCGCCGACGAACGGTTCGACCTGGCGAAGCACCCGAACGAGGCGAACCGGTTCGGCTGGATCGTGGAGATCGACCCGTTCGACCCGGAGAGCCGCCCGCGCAAGCACACCGCGCTGGGCCGGTTCAAGCACGAGGGCGCGAACGTCATCGTCGCGAAGAGCGGGCACGTGGTCGCGTACATGGGCGACGACGAGCGGTTCGACTACCTCTACAAGTTCGTCTCCGACAAGAAGTTCATGAAGGGCAACTCCTGGGTCGCCCGCCGGCACAACCTCACCCTGCTGGAGTCGGGCACCCTCTACGTCGCCGAGCTGAAGCAGAGCAGCGCCGGCGAGATCGACGGTTCCGGCAAGCTCCCCGCCGACGGCGCGTTCAACGGCCGGGGCCGCTGGATCAAGCTGGTCAGCGGCAACCGCTCGTACGTCGACGGGATGACCGCCGCCGACGTGCTGACCTTCACCCGGCTCGCCGGCGACAAGGTCGGGGCGACCAAGATGGACCGCCCCGAGGACGTCGAGCCGAGCCTGCTCACCGGCAAGGTGTACGTGGCGCTGACCAACAACACCGACCGGGGCAAGGCCGAGAAGCCGGCCGCCGACGAGGCGAACCCGCGCAACCTCAACAAGCACGGCCAGGTGCTGGAGCTCATCGAGGACGGCGGCGACAACTCCGCCGAGACGTTCGCCTGGTCGCTGCCGATCGTCTGCGGCGACCCGGCCGACCCGTCGACCTACTTCTCCGGGTACGACAAGACGAAGGTCTCCCCGATCTCCTGCCCGGACAACGTGGCGTTCGACGCCACGGGGAACCTCTGGATCTCCACCGACGGCAACGCGCTGGGCAGCAACGACGGCCTCTTCGCGACCGCCGTCGAGGGGCCGGAACGGGGCCACCTCAAGCAGTTCCTGACCGTGCCGGTGGGCGCGGAGGCCTGCGGCCCGTTCATCACCGGCGACAACCGCTCGGTCTTCGTGGCGGTGCAGCACCCCGGTGAGATCAGCGGGGCGTCGGTCGAGAAGCCGGCGTCGAACTGGCCGGACGGCGACTACGCCAAGCCCGGCGTGGTGGTGACCTGGCGTCTGGACGGCGGGCCGATCGGCAGCTGACTCCTCCTCGGGCGGTCCGGCGCCGGGGGCCCTCGCCCAACCGGGTGAGGGCCCCCGGTCGTTTCCGTCCGGACACCGCCCCGCGGCGCGGCCGGGTCAGCTGTCGGCGGCCAGGCAGTCGGCGATCGTCCGGGCGACGGTGAGCAGCTTCGCCCGGACCACCCGGGCGGAGGTCATCATCTCGCCGGCCGGCAGCGCGCAGGCCAGCACCACCCGGCGCTCCATGTCCTTGTCGGGGCTGACCAGCACGGCGGCGCAGGCCACGCCCTGCCGGAACTGGCCCAACTCCAACTGCATGCCCCGCCGGTCGCCGGCGGCCAGGTCGGCCTCGAACGCCTCGGGGGTGGTCAGGGTGGCCGAGGTGAACGGGCGCATGCCGTATTCCCGCAGGTAGCGGAAGCGCTGCTCGGCCGTCAGCGTGGCGAGCAGGGCCTTGCCCAGGGCGGTCGCGTGCGCCCCCTCGTCGAACCCGGGCACCATGTCCTCCAGGTACGGCGAGCGGGGCCCCTCGGCGACGGCCGTGACCGCCACCTGGCCGCCCACGAACCGACCCAGGTAGTGGCTGTAGCCGGTGTCCAGGGCGGCCCGGCGCAGGCTCTCGCCGACCGCCGGCGGCCCCCGGAACGCCGTCACCAGCTCGCGGTAGCGGTCGGCCACCTCCAGACCCACGATGTACGTGCCGTCCTCGCGCCGGATCACGTAGCCCTCGTAGGCCAGGGTGCGGACCAGGTGGTAGGTCGTCGCCACGGTCAGCTCACACCGACGGGCGATCTGCTTGACGGTCAGCCCCTTCGGGGCACGACCGACCGACTCGAGCACTCGTAGCGCGCGGGACACGCTCCGGATGAGGTCCGAAGGTTCCGCCAAGGGGTCGCGCACAACCACCTCCGCCGCCGGGGACTTACACCATATGAAAAACAGGCCCGGTGCGAAATGCCCGTTCGGATGGAGGATGCCAGATCATCACGAACCGTGCGTACCCCTGCCGCCACGATCCGTGACCCGAAACGGGCTCGGGTAGCTTGGCCGAGCCATGACCAGCACCGCACTCGACCCCGCTCCGGGCGTCACCCCGCCCCGCCCCGCGCGTGCCGCCGCCGGCGCCGTCGCGGTCACCATCGCGTCCGTCCTGCCGGTCTTCCTGGTCGGCGGGCTCGCCGTGCAGATGGGCGACGACCTCGGCTTCTCCCCCGCCGGGCTCGGGCTGGCCGTCTCCGTCTACTTCGGGGTCGGCGCGCTGGCGTCGGTGCCGTCCGGGCGGCTCGTCGAGCGGTACGGGCCGGCCGTGGTGGCCCGCAGCGCCATCCTGCTCTCCGCCGGGGCGATGCTCGCCGTCGCCGCCCTCGCCCGGTCGTACGCCGTGCTGGTCGGGCTGCTGGCGCTCGGCGCCGCCGCCAACGCCCTCGGCCAGCTCGCCAGCAACGCCGCGCTGGCTCGGCACGTGCCGGCGCGGCGGCAGGGGCTGTCGTTCGGGGTGAAGCAGGCCGCCATCCCCGTCTCCACCCTGCTCGCCGGTGCGGCGGTGCCGACGGTCGCGCTGACCGCCGGCTGGCGCTGGGCCTTCGTGGCGGCCGCGGGCGCGGCCCTGGCGGCGCTGCCGGCCGTACCCGCCCGGGAGCCCCGCCCGGACCGGACGACCACGCCCACCCGGGCCGGGCGTGCCACCGCGGCCCTGCTGGTGGTCGGGGCCGCCGCGATGCTCGCCGCGGCCGCCGCGAACGCGCTGGGCACCTTCGTGGTGGACTCCGCCGTCGACCGGGGACTGACGCCCGGGCTGGCCGGACTGACCCTGACCCTCGGCAGCGCGGTCTGCGTCGTCGCACGGGTCGGTGCCGGCTGGCTCGCGGACCGGCGCGCCACCGGTCACGTGGCCGTCATCGCCGGCATGCTCGTGCTCGGCGCGGGCGGGCTGGGCCTGCTCGCGGCGGCCGGCCCGGCGCCGCTGGTCCTCGGCGTGGTGCTCGGCTTCGGCCTGGGCTGGGCGTGGCCCGGGCTGATGACATTCGCGGTGGTCCGGCTGCATCCGCAGGCCCCGGCCACCGCCACCTCGATCACCCAGACCGGGGTGTACGCGGGCGGCTGCCTCGGCCCGCTGGGGCTCGGCGCGGTGGCCGCCCACGCCGGCTACCCGGCGATGTGGCTGACCGCCGCAGCGGCGATGCTGGCCGCCGCAGCCCTGATGCTCACCGGCAGCCGGCTGCTCACCCGCCGGTGACCGGGCCGGGCGACCCTCGGCCCGGCACCACGGGCACGAGTGACCGGCCGGGCCGGTCGCGCCCCACGCGGGGCGGGCCGGGGTGTCAGCTGGTGCGGTCGGCGATGTAGTCGCAGAGGGATTCGAGGGCGCGGCGGGCCGGGCCCTGCGGGAGCGGCGCGAGCTGCTCCCGGGCCTCCTCGGCGTAGCTGCGGACGGTCTCCCGGGCCCGCTTGAGCGCCGGGCTCTCGCGGAGCAGGCCGAGAGCCTCGGCGTGCAAATCGTCGTCGGTCAGCGGGCCGGTGGCCAGGATCTCCCGCAGCCGCACCGAGGCGGCGTCGGCGTCGTCCGAGCCGAGCGCGTAGAGCACCGGCAGGGTCGGCACGCCCTCACGCAGGTCGGTGCCGGGCGTCTTGCCCGACTCCACCGACTCGGAGGCGATGTCGAGCAGGTCGTCGGAGAGTTGGAAGGCCACGCCGATGGTCTCGCCGTAGCCGGCCAGGGCCTCGATGTGCTCCGGCGAGGCGCCGCCGAACATGCCGCCGAAACGGGCCGAGGTGGCGATCAGCGAGCCGGTCTTGCCGGCGATCACGTCGAGGTAGTGGGCCACCGGGTCGTCCCCGGGACGGGGGCCGACGGTCTCGGCGATCTGGCCGTGCACCAGCCGGGCGAAGGTGCGCGCCTGCAGGCGTACGGCCTCGATGCCCAGGTCGGCGGCGATGTCGGCGGCGCGGGCGAAGAGGTAGTCGCCGACGAGGATGGCGACCGAGTTGGTCCACCGGGAGTTGGCGCTCGGCGCGCCCCGGCGCACGGCGGCCTCGTCCATCACGTCGTCGTGGTAGAGCGTCGCCAGGTGGGTGAGCTCCATCACCACCGCGGCGGGCACGACCTGGGCGTTGGTCGGGTCGCCGAACTGCGCGCCCAGCGCCACCAGCAGCGGGCGGAACCGCTTGCCGCCGGCCTCCACGAGGTGCCGGGCGGCCTCCGTGACGAACGGGTCGGCGCTGGCCACACTGGCCCGCAGCTCGGCCTCGACGCTCTCCAGCAGGCCCAGCACGGACGCCTCGACGCGGGGGTCGGCGAGATAGAGGCCGAGCGCGCCGAACTGACTCGTGCTCACCCTGGTCCGACGGCCGCCGGACCCGGGGGCACCTGAACGCTCGCCAGCCGGATTCACCACGCCATCAACCATGCCACACCCCTCCGACCTGCCCGGGACGGGGGATACGGCGCGGGGGCGACACCGAGGACCAGGGTGGCGATCACGCCGATCATCAGCGCGGCGGAGGTCAGCCCGCCGGGCACGGCCACGGTGGGGGTCGACTCGCCCGGCTCGGAGAGCCACATCATCACCACGACCCGCAGGTACGGGAAGGCCAGCACCATGCTGGTCAGCACGCCGGCGATCACCAGCCACGCCTGCCCGCCGTCGAGCGCCGGGCCGAAGACCGCGAACTTGCTCGTGAAGCCGCTGGTCAGCGGGATGCCGGCGAAGGCGAGCAGGATGAAGGTGAAGATCCCGGCGTAGAACGGCGAGCGCCGCCCCAGCCCCGCCCAGCGGGACAGGTGGGTGGCCTCCCCGTCGGCGTCGCGCACCAGGGTCACCACGGCGAACGCGGCGAGCACCGAGAAGCCGTACGCGACCAGGTAGAACATCGTCCCGGAGACGCCGTCGGCGCTCGGCGCCAGCACGCCGACCAGCAGGTAGCCGGCGTTCGCGATCGAGGAGTACGCCAGCAGCCGCTTGATGTCGGTCTGGGTCACCGCCAGCACCGCGCCGATCAGCATGGTCAGCACCGCCACCGCGCCGAGGACCGGGGTGAAGTCCCACCGGGCCCCGTCGAAGGCGACGTGGAACACCCGCAGCAGGGCGCCGAACGCGGCCACCTTGGTGCAGGCGGCCATGAAGGCGGTGACCGGGGTCGGCGCGCCCTGGTAGACGTCCGGCGTCCAGACGTGGAACGGGGCGGCCGCGGCCTTGAAGAGCAGGCCGATGGCGAGCAGCGCCATGCCGGCGAAGAGCAGCACCGGGCTGGCCGGGGAGTCCGCGACGGCGGCGTGGACGGTGGCGAAGTCGACGCCCGCCGGCCGGCCCGGGATGCCCGAGGTGAAGCCGTACACCAGGGCCACGCCGAACAGGAAGAAGGCCGAGGCGTACGCGCCGAGCATGAAGTACTTCAGCGCGGCCTCCTGGCTCAGCAGGCGCCGGCGACGGGCCAGCGCGCAGAGCAGGTACAGCGGCAGCGAGAAGACCTCGAGCGCGATGAACATGGTCAGCAGGTCGTTCGCCGCCACGAAGATCAGCATGCCGCCGATCGCGAACGTGGTCAGCGGGTAGACCTCGGTGAGGCCGTTCTTGCCCTCGGCCTGCCGCCGGTCGTCGGCCGACTCGGCGGTGACCGCGGCCTGGGCGACGAACGCCCCGCCCCGCTCCACCGAGCGCTCGCCGATGAGCAGCAGCGCCATCGCGGCGAGCACCAGGATCGCGCCCTGGAGGAAGAGCGTCGGCCCGTCCACCGCGATCGCCCCGCCGATGGTGATCGACCGCTCGTCGGCCGCCAGCACCACCATGGTCAGCGCGGCGAGCACCGCCAGCAGGGCCAGCGACAGCTGCACCACGTGCCGGAGCCGGCGGGGCACGAACGCCTCGACCAGCACGCCGAGCAGCGCGGCGCCCAGCATGATCAGAGTCGGCGCGAGCGCCGCGTAGTCGATCGACGGCAGTTTCAGCTCGGTCACTGCGCAAACCTTTCGTTCGCGACTGCGGGGCTCGCGAGCTCACGCCTCGCGCTCACTTTGCCGCCTCCTGGACGGTGCCGCCCGAGGTCGGGGCGGGGTCGGTCCGGCCGACGTCCTGCATGGTCGCCTGCACGGCCGGGTTGATCACGTCGGTCACCGGCTTCGGGTAGAAGCCGAGCAGCACGATCAGCGCGATCAGCGGGGCGACCACGAACTTCTCGCGCAGGTTGAGGTCGCGCCGCATGCCGTCGACCTCGGTCAGCGCCGGGTTGAGCGTGCCCTGCGTGGTGCGCTGCACCATCCACAGCACGTACGCGGCGGCCAGGATGATGCCGAGCGTCGCGATCACCGCGACCGGCTTGTTCACCGTGAACGTGCCGATCAGCACCAGGAACTCGGAGACGAACGGCGCGGTGCCGGGCAGCGCGAGCGAGGCCAGACCGGCGAAGAAGAGCACTCCGGCCAGGATCGGCACCAGCTTGCCGGCGCCGCCGAAGTCGCTGATCAGGGCCGAGCCGCGCCGGGCGATGAGCATGCCCACCACCAGGAAGAGCAGGCCGGTGGCGAGCCCGTGGTTGACCATGTAGAGCACGGCGCCGGTGCCCGCCTGCGTGGTGAAGGCGAAGATGCCCACGCCGATGAAGCCGAAGTGCGCGATCGACGTGTACGACACCAGCCGCTTGAGGTCGTTCTGGCCCACCGCCAGCAGCGCGGCGTAGATGATGCCGATCAGGCCCAGCGCCAGCGCCCACGGGGCGAACCACTTGGCCGCGTCCGGGAACAGCGGCAGGCAGTAGCGCAGGATGCCGAAGGTGCCGACCTTGTCGAGCACGCCGACGAGCAGCGCCGCCGCGCCGGCCGGGGCCGCGCCACCGGCGTCCGGCAGCCAGGTGTGGAACGGGAAGAACGGCGCCTTGATCGCGAACGCGAGGAAGAAGCCGAGGAAGAGCCAGCGCTCCGTGCCCGTGGAGATGTCCACCTGGGACAGCGCCTGCCAGTCGAAGGTCTTCCCGCCGACCACCCAGAGGCCGATCACCGCGGCGAGCATGAACAGACCGCCGACCAGGGAGTAGAGGAAGAACTTCACCGCCGCGTACTGCCGCTGGTGGCCGCCGTAGCTGCCGATGAGGAAGTACATCGGCACCAGCATGACCTCGAAGAACACATAGAACAGGAACACGTCGGCGGCGGCGAAGACGCCGATCATCGTGCACTCGAGGACGAGCAGCAGCGCGAAGTAGACCGGCACCGACCGCTTCGACGACTCGGCGTCGTGCCAGGACGCCAGGATCACCAGCGGCACCAGCACCGCGATCAGCATCAGCATGACCAGCGCGATGCCGTCGGCGGCGAAGGTGAAGTTGACGCCCCAGTTCGGGATCCACGCGTAGGACTCGCGGAACTGGAAGCGGTCACCGCCGACCTTGAAGGTCACCCACATGACCACCGACAGCGCCAGCACCAGCAGCGACCAGCCGAGCGCCACCTGCTTGGCCAGCTCCGGCCGGCTGCGCGGCAGGAAGGCCACCACCAGGGCGCCGACCAGCGGTGCCACGGTGAGCACCGAGAGGAACGGGAAGTCGGACATTATGCGGCCTTACCTCCGTCGTCACTGCGCGGTCCGCCGACGACGGCCGCCTGGAAGAGGTCGATCACGCCAGCCACCCCGCCTCGACGGCCAGGAACGCCGCCACCACCAGCAGCGCGCCGGTCAGGATCGAGGTGGCGTACGACCGGACGAAGCCGGTCTGGAGCCGCCGGAGCCGACCGGAGCCGCCGCCGACCGCCGCGGCGAGGCCGTTGACCAGCCCGTCCACGCCCCGGTTGTCCAGGTAGACCAGCGCCCGGGTGAGGAAGATGCCCGGCTTCTCGAAGACCGCCTCGTTGAACGCGTCGGTGTAGAGGTTGCGCCGGGCGGCGGTGACCAGCACCCCGGCCGGCTGCGGCGCGGTGGCCGTGCCGCCCCGGAACAGGAACCAGGCCAGGCCCGCGCCGACCACGGTCACCAGCAGTGAGAGCACGGTGATCACGGTGTGCGAGAGCACCGCGTGGTGGCCCTCCTCCTGGCCGCCCAGCCCCGCGGTGGCCTCCAGCCAGTCCGGCACCGAGGTGGCGAGCAGGAAACCCGCCCCGACCGAGCCCACGGCGAGGAGGATCAGCGGGATGGTCATGAGCTTCGGCGACTCGTGCGGGTGCGCGATGTCCTCCGTCCAGCGCTTCGGCCCGTGGAAGGTGAGCACGAAGAGCCGGGTCATGTAGAACGCGGTGAGCCCGGCGCCGAGCAGCGCTGCCATGCCGAAGAGCCAGGCCGTCCAGTCCTCCCGCTCGAACGCGGCCACGATGATCGGCTCCTTCGAGAAGAAGCCGGAGAACGGGAACATGCCGATGATGGCGAGCCAGCCCATCATGAAGGTGATCCAGGTGATCTTCATGTGCTTCGACAGCCCGCCGAAGCGGCGGATGTCGACCTGGTCGTTCATCCCGTGCATGACCGAGCCGGCGCCGAGGAACATGTTCGCCTTGAAGAAGCCGTGCGCCAGCAGGTGCACGATCGCCAGGGCGTACGCCGCGCCGCCGAGGCCGACGCCGAGGAACATGTAGCCGATCTGGCTCACCGTCGACCAGGCCAGCACCCGCTTGATGTCGTCCTTGGCCGCGCCGATGACGCAGCCGATCAGCAGGGTCAGCGCGCCGACGCTCACCACCACGAGCTGGAGGGTGGAGTTGGCCGAGAAGATCGGGTTGGACCGGGCGATCAGGTAGACGCCGGCGGTGACCATGGTGGCGGCGTGGATGAGCGCCGACACCGGGGTCGGGCCCTCCATCGCGTCCGGCAGCCACGCCTGGAGCGGGAACTGGCCGGACTTGCCGGTCGCGCCGAGCAGCAGCAGCAGGCCGAGCACCAGCACGGTGGTCGCGCCCAGCGCGCCGACGCCGTTGAAGACCTCGTCGTACTGCGTGGTGCCGAGGGTGGCGAACATGATGAAGATGCCGATCGCCAGGCCGGCGTCGCCGACCCGGTTCATCAGGAACGCCTTCTTGCCGGCCGTGGCGGCGCTCGGCCGCTCGTACCAGAACGAGATCAGCAGGTACGACGCCAGGCCGACGCCCTCCCAGCCGAAGTAGAGCATCACGTAGTTGTTGCCGAGCACCAGCAGGAGCATGGCGGCGACGAACAGGTTGAAGTACCCGAAAAACCGCCGCCGGCCCGCGTCGTGCGCCATGTACTCGACCGCGTAGAGGTGGATCAGGAAGCCCACCCCGGTGATCAGCAGCACGAAGACGGCGGCCAGCGGGTCGAAGAGCAGACCGAAGTCCACCCGCAGGTCGCCGACCGTGATGAAGTCCCAGAGGCTCAGCTCGACCGACTTGTTCTCCAGGCCGCGCAGCTGGAAGAAGTAGGTCAGGCCCAGCACGAACGCGGCGCCGATGGCCGCCACCCCGAGCCAGTGCCCCCAGCGGTCGGCCCGCCGGCCCAGCAGCAGCAGGATCGCCGCGCTGACCAGCGGGATCGCCACCAGCAGCCAGACGCTGCCCAGCAGCCCGTCCGCCGTCGCGTAGGCGATGGTGCCCGCCGGCTCAGCCGGGGCGTTCGTCAGAATCGTTCCCACCGCAGGACCCCTCAGTACTTCAGCAGGTTGGCGTCGTCGACGCTCGCGGAGCGCCGGGTCCGGAAGATCGCCATGATGATGGCGAGCCCGACCACGACCTCGGCCGCCGCCACCACCATCACGAAGAACGCCATGATCTGGCCGTTGAGGTCACCGTTGATCCGGCTGAAGGTGACCAGCGTCAGGTTGGCCGCGTTGAGCATCAGCTCGACGCACATGAACAGCACGATCGCGTTGCGTCGGATGAGCACGCCGACCGCGCCGATGGTGAACAGCACCGCGGCCAGCACCAGGTAGTAGTCGGGCGTCACTTGTCGGTCCCCTTCAGCGAGATCTCCCGGTCGGTGAGCTCGCGCACCGGCAGGATGTCCGGGGTGCTCCCCTCGGTCAGCCGGCCGTCGGGCAGGCGGGCCGGGGTGGCCACCGAGGAGGAGGTCGCGTAGACACCCGGGCCGGGCTTCGGGCCCGGGTAGTTGCCCGGGGCGAAACGCGCCCGCATGGTCGTCGGCTGGTCCATCTTGTCCTGCTTGCGCCGCTCGAGGTGCGCCAGCACCATCGCGCCGACCGCGGCGGTGATGAGCAGCGCCGAGGTCAGCTCGAAGGCGAAGACGTACTTGGTGAACAGCAGCCGGGCGATGCCCTGCACGTTGCCCTCGGCGTTGGCCTGCTCCAGGCCGACGGCCGTGGTGCCGTCCAGCGCGCGCCAGAGCCCGCCGCCGACGAGGCCGGCGAAGCCGAGCCCCAGCACCACCGCGGCGACCCGCTGCCCGCGGAGCGTCTCGATCAGCGAGTCCGAGGCGTCCCGGCCGACCAGCATCAGCACGAACAGGAACAGCATCATGATCGCGCCGGTGTAGACGATGATCTGCACCATGCCGATGAACGGCCCAGCCTGGAGCACGTAGAACACGCCCAGGCAGAGCATGGTCAGCACCAGCCAGAGCGCCGAGTGCACGGCGTTGCGCGCCGCGACCATCCCGATCGCCCCGATCAGCGCCAGCGGGGCCAGGATCCAGAAGGTGACCTGCTCCCCGCCGGAGACACCGCCCGCCGCGGCGAGCACCGTCTGCGTGGTCATGCTCCGTCCCCCTTGCCGGCCGCGGCCCGCTGGGCGTGCTGCTCGGCGCCGGGGAAGGTCACGCCGGGGTGCTCCTCCACCTGGTACCGGCCCGGGTTGTTGGCCGAGTGCTCGGCGCCGGCCGAGGTGCCCGGGTTGGTCAGCGCGCCGACGTAGTAGTCCTTCTCGCTGTCGCCCAGCCGCATCGGGTGCGGCGGCTGCTCCATGCCCGGCAGCAGCGGCGCGAGCAGCTGCTCCTTCGTGAAGATCAGGTCCTGCCGGCTGTCCCGGGCCAGCTCGTACTCGTTGCTCATGGTGAGCGAGCGGGTCGGGCAGGCCTCGATGCAGAGCCCGCAGAAGATGCACCGGGCGTAGTTGATCTGGTAGACGCTGGCGTACCGCTCACCCGGCGAGAAGCGCTGCTCGTCGGTGTTGTCGCCACCCTCGACGTAGATCGCGTCCGCCGGGCAGGCCCAGGCGCACAGCTCGCACCCGATGCACTTCTCCAGCCCGTCCGGGTGCCGGTTCAGGATGTGCCGCCCGTGGTAGCGCGGCGCCGAGACCGGCGGCTTGAACGGGTAGTCGGTGGTGACGACCTTCCTGAACATGTGCGAGAAGGTGACACCGAAGCCCTTGAACGTTCCGGTGATCGCGCCCACGTCACACCTCCCTGGAGTCCGAGCCGGCGGCGATGTTGGCCGGCTCCCGCTCGGCGACCACGCGCCTGGTGCGCGGGCTCGGTGGTACCTGCAGGTCCATCGGGGGCAGCGGGAAGCTGCCGTGCGGCCGGTTGTCGACCTGTTCCTGGACGGTCGGCTTCGGCTGCGGCTTCCGGCTCGGCCACAGCAGCGTGGCGAGGAGCAGGATGCCGGCCGGGATGCCGACCGCGATCAGCTTGCTGCGCGAGTCCCAGTCCTCGATCGAGCGCAGGCCGGACAGGACCAGGATCCAGACCAGGTTGATCGGGAGCAGCACCTTCCAGCCGAAGCGCATGAACTGGTCGTAGCGCAGCCGGGGCAGCGTGCCCCGCAGCCAGACGAAGACGAAGACCAGCAGGACGACCTTGGCGAAGAACCAGAGCATCGGCCACCAGCCGGAGTTGGCGCCGGCCCAGATCGTGGTGATCGGCGCCGGGGCCCGCCAGCCGCCCAGGAAGAGCGTCGTGGTGACCGCGGACATGGTGACCATCGAGACGTACTCGCTGAGCATGAAGAGCGCGAACTTCAGCGAGCTGTACTCGGTCATGAAGCCCGCGACCAGCTCGGACTCCGCCTCGGGCAGGTCGAACGGCGCGCGGTTGGTCTCGCCGACGGTGGCGATGAAGAAGATGACGAAGCTGGGCAGCAGCAGGATCGCGTACCAGCCGGGGGCCGGGACCTCGACGCCCGCGATGCTCAGCCGGGTGCCGTCCGCCTGGGCGGCGACGATCCCGCTGGTGGACATCGTGCCGGCGGTCATGAACACCGCCACGATGCTCAGGCCCATGGCGACCTCGTACGAGATCATCTGGGCGCTGGAGCGCAGGCCGCCGAGGAGCGGGTAGGTCGAGCCGGAGGCCCAGCCGCCGAGCACGATGCCGTAGATGCCCATCGACGAGCAGGCCAGCAGCACCAGCACCGCCACCGGCACGTCGGTGACCTGTAGCGGCGTCCAGTGGCCGAAGATGCTCACCATCGGGCCGAACGGCACCACCGACAGCGCGGTGACCGCGCAGATCACCGAGATGGTCGGCGCGAAGAAGTAGACGACCTTGTCGGCCGCCTTCGGCAGGATGTCCTCCTTGAAGGCCATCTTGAGGCCGTCGGCGAGGGTCTGCAGCAGGCCGAACGGACCGACCTGGTTGGGGCCGGGCCGCACCGCCATCCGGCCCACGACCCGCCGCTCGAACCAGACGCCGAGCAGGGTGGCGAGCAGACCGAAGACGAAGGCGAAGACGATCTTGATGAGGACCAGCCACCACGGGTCCCGGCCGAAGTCGGCCAGCGTCGGGTCCTGGGCCAGGTAGACCGCGTTCACTGGATTGCACCCCCTGCGTTGAGGAGCGGGCCCGGGCGGTCGGTCGCGTCGGCGGCGACCGCGGCGGCGGAGATCCGGACGACCGCGCCGGACGTCGCGCCGAGGCTGCGCCGCACGGTCGCGCCGGGCGAGTTGGTCGGCAGCCAGACGACGCCGTCCGGCATCTCGGTGATCGCCGCCGGCAGGGTCAGCGCCCCCCGGTCGGTGCCCACCGTCACCGGGTCGCCGTCGGCGACGCCGAGCGCCTCCGCGGTGCCCTTGCCCAGCCGGACCACCGGCGGGCGGGCGGTGCCCGCGAGGTGCTCGTCGCCGTCGGTGAGGCTGCCCAGGTCGATCAGCTGGTGCCAGGTGGCGAGCACCGCCTCGCCGGCGCCGGGCTGCGGCACCGTGGCCGGCTCCACCGCCGGCGCGGCCGGCCGGTCGGTGCGGGTGCGCGGCAGCGCGCCCAGCTCGCGGCGGACGCTGAGCACGTCGCCGGTGCCGAGCCGCACGTCGAGCTGCGCGGCGAGCGCGTCCAGCACCCGGCCGTCCGTCATCGCGCCCGTGTTCAGCACCGCCTCGAAGGTGCGCAGCCGCCCCTCCCAGTCCAGGAAGCTGCCGGCCTTCTCCGCCACCGGGGCGACCGGGAAGACCACGTCGGCCCGGCGGGCCACCGCGCTCATCCGCTGCTCCAGGCTGACCAGGAACGGCACCGCGTCCAGGGCCGCCTCGGCCAGCCGGGGGTCGGCCAGGTCGGCCGGGTCGACCCCGGCCACCACCAGCGCGCCGAGCTGGTCGTTGGCGGCGGCGGCGAGGATGCCGTCGGTGTCCCGGCCGGCCTGGCTCGGGATCACCCCGGCCGCGACGTCCCAGGCCTCACCCAGCTCCGCCCGGGCCGCGGGCTCGGTGACCAGCCGGCCACCGGGGAGCAGGTTGGGCAGGCAGCCCGCGTCGACCGCGCCGCGGTCGCCCGCGCGCCGCGGCACCCAGGCCAGCTTCGCGCCGGTACGCCGGGCGACGTCCGCGGCGGCGGAGAGGCCGCCCGGAACGCTCGCCAGCCGCTCGCCGACGATCAGGATCGCGCCCTCGGCGCCCAGCGCCTCGGCGACCGTGGCGTGCTCGGCGAGCACGGTCGCCTCCTCGCCCGGCACCACCCGGGCCAGCTTGGCCCCGAGCTTCTCCAGGCCGCGGGTGGCGAACGGCGCGATCGCGTAGACCGTCAGCTTCTTCTTCAGGTACGCCTTGCGCAGCCGCAGGAAGAGGATCGGGCACTCCTCCTCCGGCTCCAGCCCGACCAGCACCACGGCCGGCGCGTTCTCCACGTCGGCGTACGTGACGTCGGTGACCCCGGCGACGGAGCTGGCCAGGAAGTCGGCCTCCTCACGGGAGACCGGCCGGGCCCGGAAGTCGATGTCGTTGGTGTTCAGCGCGACCCGGGCGAACTTCGCGTACGCGTAGGCGTCCTCGACGGTCAGCCGGCCGCCGGTCAGCACCGCCGTGCCCCGCCCGCCGTCCCGCGCCGCGCGCAGCCCCTCGGCCGCCACGGTCAGCGCCTCGCTCCACGACGCCTCGCGCAGCTCGCCGGTGCGCTCGTCGCGCACCAGCGGGGTGGTCAGCCGGTCGAAGGCGCGGGTGTACTGGAAGCCCCACCGCCCCTTGTCGCAGTTCCACTCCTCGTTCACCGCCGGGTCGTCGCCGGCCAGCCGCCGCAGCACCTTGCCCCGCCGCCAGTCGGTGCGCTGGGCGCACCCGGCCGAGCAGTGCTCGCAGACGCTCGGGGTGGAGACCAGGTCGAACGGGCGGGCGCGGAAGCGGTACTGGGTGCCGGTCAGCGCGCCGACCGGGCAGATCTGCACGGTGTTGCCGGAGAAGTAGGAGTTGAACGGGACGTCGCCCGCCTCCTCGCCGGGCTCCGCGCCGTACTCCTCGTCCCGGTAGATGTTGATCTCCTCGGCGGACGACCGGCCCATCAGGTCGATGAACTTGTCGCCGGCGATCTCCTCGGAGAACCGGGTGCAGCGCTGGCAGAGCACGCAGCGCTCGCGGTCGAGCAGCACCTGGGTGCTGATCGGCAGCGGCTTCGGGTACTCCCGCTTGTGCTCGTGGAACCGCGAGTCGCTGCGACCGGTGGACATCGCCTGGTTCTGCAGCGGGCACTCGCCGCCCTTGTCGCACATCGGGCAGTCGAGCGGGTGGTTGAGCAGCAGCAGCTCCATGACCCCCTCCTGCGCCTTCTTGGCGACCGCGGAGGTGAGCTGGGTGCGCACGACCATGCCGTCGGCGACGGTCTGGGTGCAGGAGGCGACCGGCTTGCGCTGCCCCTCCACCTCGACCAGACACTGACGGCACGCGCCGGCCGGGGCCAGCAGCGGGTGGTCGCAGAACCGGGGGATCTCGGTGCCCATCTGCTCGGCGACCCGGATCAGCAGCGCCCCCTTGGGGGCGGTGACCTCGACGCCGTCGATGGTGAGCGTGACGGTCTCGGGGGCCTTGACCACGTCAGTCATCAGAGCCGCCTTCCATTCGCGACTGCGGGACTCGCAAGCTCGTTCCTCGCGCTCATCAGTGCGCTCCCACCAGCTGCTTGTCCGACAGCTTCGGCGCGGTACGTCCCTCGATGTAGTCGAGGTAGTCCTGCTTGAAGTACTTCAGCGACGAGGTCACCGAGCTGGTCGCACCGTCACCCAGGCCACAGAACGAGCGGCCGAGGATGTTGTCGCAGGTGTCGAGCAGGGTGTCCAGGTCCTCGTGGGTGCCCTGGCCGGCGAGGATCCGCCGGTAGACCCGGACCATCCAGTAGTTGCCCTCGCGGCACGGGGTGCACTTGCCGCACGACTCGTGGTGGTAGAACTCCAGCCACCGGTAGGTCGCGTAGACCGGGCAGTCCTGGTCGGAGAAGATCTGGGTGGCCGTGGTGCCGAGGATCGAGCCGGCCGCCGCCACCCCCTCGAAGTCCAGCGGCACGTCCAGGTGCTCGGCGGTGAGCAGCGGCGTCGACGAGCCGCCGGGCGTCCAGAACTTCAGGTTGTGGCCGGGCTGCATGCCGCCGGCCAGCTCGATCAGCTCCCGCAGCGTGATGCCCATGGAGCACTCGTACTGGCCGGGGTTGGCGATCCGGCCGGAGAGCGAGTAGATCATCGGGCCCGAGGACTTCTCCGTGCCCATGGTCTTCCACCAGTCCGCGCCGCCCAGCACGATGTACGGCACGCTGGCGATGGTGCCGACGTTGTTGACCACGGTCGGGCTCGCGTACAGGCCGTGGGTCGCCGGGAACGGCGGGCGCAGCCGGGGCTGGCCCCGGAAGCCCTCCAGCGAGTCCAGCAGCGCCGTCTCCTCGCCGCAGATGTACGCCCCGGCGCCGGAGTGCACCACCAGGTCCAGGTCGAAGCCGCTGCCCTGGATGTTGCGGCCGAGGTAGCCCCTGGCGTACGCCTCCTGCACGGCGTTGCGCAGCCGGCGCGCGGCGTGCACCGCCTCGCCCCGGATGTAGATGTAGGCGCGGCTGGCCCGGATCGCGTACGACGCGATGATCACGCCCTCGACGAGCGAGTGCGGGTCGTGCGTCATCAGCGGGAGGTCCTTGCAGGTGCCCGGCTCGCCCTCGTCGGCGTTGACCACGAGGTAGTGCGGCTTGCCGTCGCCCTGCGGGATGAACCCCCACTTGAGACCGGTCGGGAAGCCGGCGCCGCCGCGACCGCGCAGCCCGGAGTCCTTGATCAGCTGGATCAGGTCGTCCGGGTGGGCCTTGAGCGCCTTGCGCAGGGCCGCGTAGCCGTCGAGCTTCTCGTAGGTGCCGATCCGCCAGGCGTCCGGCGACAGCCAGCGCTTGGTGAGTACCGGCGTCAGCTTGGCCAGGGTCTCCGGCCGGGGAGTGGTCACTTCTGGACCCCCGTCTCGCTCGCGCGGGCGGAGCCCGCGCCACCGGCGCCGGCCCCCGCCTCGGCTTCCTTGAGGTTGCGCTCCTGCGCCCCGGCCTCGTCGCCGGCGGGCTTGCCGTCGCCGGCCGGCGCGTTGGCCGCGGCTCCGGCGGCCTCCGCCGCCTGGGCGTCCCGGGGCGCCGGCGGCACGGCGTCCGTCGGGACCTTGGTGCCCGGCGCGTCCGGCACGGCGGTCGCCGCGTCGGGCTGCCGGGTCTCGGCGGCCCGTACCTCCGGCGACTTGTCGTCCGGCGCCTTCACGTCGCGGGTGGTGCTGCCGGCTGCCTCGGCGGCGCGGGCCGGCTCGCCGACGCCCGCGTTGGCGGCCGTACCCGGACGGGCGGCGCCGCCGTTCGACGCGGCCTTGGCCGGCTCGGTCCTGGCCGGCTCCGGGGTCGGCTTCGCGGCGGCCTCGGTCCTGGCCTTCGCCTCGGCGGCGGCCCTGTCGGCCTCGGCCTTGCTCCGGATCGGGGTGTTCGGGTCGAAGCCCGGCACCGAGATGCCGTGCTCCTGCGCCAGCCGCAGCCCGCGCAGGGTGGGCTCCCCCGGCCCGCCGTCGGCGACCGCGCCCTCGCGCTCGTCGGCGAAGCCGGCGAGCTGCACCGCCATCTCCTTGAGCGTGCAGAGCCGGGCGCCCCGGGTCGGCATCGGCCGCCCACCGGCGCGCAACTCGTCGACCACGCCGACCGCGGTCTGCGGGTCCACGCCGTCGAAGAAGTCGTAGTTGACGGTCATCACCGGCCCGTAGTCGCAGGCCGCCAGGCACTCGGCGTGCTCCAGGGTGATCTTGCCGTCGGCGGTGGTCTCGTCGTGCCCCACGCCGAGGTGCTCGGCGAGGGTGTCGTAGACCTTCTGGCCACCGAGCACGTCGCACATGGTGTTGGTGCAGACGCTGACCAGGTAGTCGCCGGTCGGCCGGCGCTTGTACATGGTGTAGAAGGTGGCCACCGCGCCGACCTGGGCCTTGTTCAGGCCCAGCACCTCGGCGCAGAACTCCACGCCGGCCGGCGAGACGTAGCCCTCCTCGGCCTGCACCAGGTGCAGCAGCGGCAGCAGCGCCGACCGGGACCGGTCGGCCGGGTAGCGGGCGATGATCTCCCGCGCCCGGGCCCGGGTCTCGTCAGTGAAAACGCTCATCGGTCACAACCACCCATCACGGGGTCCAGCGAGGCGCCGCCGGCGATCACGTCGGCGATCAGGCCGCCCTCGGCCATCGCCGGGAGGGCCTGGAGGTTGACGAAGCTCGGTTCGCGGTAGTGCACCCGGTACGGCCGGGTGCCTCCGTCGGAGACGGCGTGCACGCCCAGCTCGCCGCGGGGCGACTCGATGCCGACGTAGACCTGGCCCGGCGGCACCCGGAAGCCCTCGGTGACGAGCTTGAAGTGGTGGATCAGCGACTCCATCGACTGACCCATGATCTTCGCGACGTGCTCCAGCGAGTTGCCCATGCCGTCGACGCCGATGGCGAGCTGCGCCGGCCACGCGATCTTCTTGTCGGCGACCATCACCGGGCCCGGCCGGAGCCGGTCCAGCGCCTGCTCGACGAGCTTGAGCGACTCCCGGATCTCGGCGAGCCGGACCAGGTAGCGGCCCCACACGTCGCCGTCGGTGTGCGTCGGCACGTCGAACTCGTACGTCTCGTAGCCGCAGTACGGCATGGTCTTGCGCAGGTCCCAGGCCAGGCCGGCGGAGCGCAGCACCGGACCGGTCACGCCGAGCGCCACGCAGCCGGTCACGTCGAGCACCGCGACGTTCTTCGTCCGCTCGATCCAGATCGGCTGCCCGGAGAGGAGGTCCTCGTACTCCTTGAGCTTCTTCGGCATCAGCTTCAGGAACTCGCGGATCTTGACGATCGCCTCGTCCGGCACGTCCTGCGCCACGCCGCCCGGCCGGACGTACGCGTGGTTCATCCGCAGGCCGGTGATGATCTCGAAGATCTCGAGGATGTGCTCCCGCTCGCGGAAGCCGTACAGCATCATGTTGATCGCGCCCAGCTCCATGCCGGTGGTGGCCAGCCAGACCAGGTGCGAGGAGATCCGGTTCAGCTCCATCATCAGCACCCGGATGGTGGTCGCCCGCTCGGTGATCTGGTCGGTGATGCCGAGCAGCTTCTCCACGGCCAGCGCGTACGCCGTCTCGTTGAACAGCGGGGAGAGGTAGTCCATCCGGGTCACGAAGGTGCTGCCCTGGACCCAGTTGCGGTATTCGAGGTTCTTCTCGATGCCGGTGTGCAGGTAGCCGACGACCGAGCGGGCCTCGCGGACCGTCTCGCCCTCCAGCTCCAGGATCAGCCGGAGCACGCCGTGCGTGGACGGGTGCTGCGGGCCCATGTTGACGACGATCCGCTCGTCGTTGATCGGGTCGGTGCCCGACACGACGCTGTCCCAGTCGCCACCGGTGACGGTGAAGACCTTGCCCTCGGTGGTGTCGCGCTCGGTGGCGTAGTTCGACGTGGTCACTGGTACGACCTCCGCTGGTCCGGCGGTGGAATTTCAGCGCCCTTGTACTCGACGGGCACGCCGCCGAGCGGGTAGTCCTTGCGCTGCGGGTGCCCCTCCCAGTCGTCCGGCATGAGGATCCGGGTCAGGTTGGGGTGGCCGTCGAAGACGATGCCGAACATGTCGTACGTCTCGCGCTCCTGCCAGTCCGCCGTCGGGTAGACCGAGGTGACGCTCGGCAGGTGCGGGTCCTCGGCGGGAACCGCGGCCTCCAGCCGCACCGTGCGGCGGTAGGTCATCGAGGTGAGCTGGTAGACGACGTGCAGCCGGCGGGAGTCGGCGCCGAGGTAGTCCACCCCGGACACCGAGGAGCACAGCTCGAAGCGGAGCGCCAGGTCGTCCCGCATCACCTGGCAGACCTCGGCGATCCGTTCCGGGCGGATGTGCAGGGTCAGCTCGCCCCGGTCGACCACGACCTTCTCGATGGCGTCGCCGAAGGCCGGGTACGCCTCCTCCAGCGCGTCGCGGACCTCGTCGAAGTACCCGCCGTACGGCCGGGGGGCGTCCTCGATGGTCCGGCGCTGGCGGACCAGGCCGCCGAAGCCGGAGACGTCGCCGGAGCCCTGGTTGCCGAACATGCCGCGGCCGGCCGGGCTGGCCGGCGGGTACTCGGCCGGCGCGGTGCTGCTGGCTCCGGCCGGCGTCACCGGTACCGGCACGCCGCCGTCGTTCGCCTTGTCGTTAGGTGCGGTCACTTGACGCCCCCGTGCAGGTGGTTCTGGGCCTTCATCCAGTTCTCGATCCGCAGCTGCTCCTCGCGACCCTCGCGGACCGCCTTGGTCCACTCGGCCCGCCGGGCCTTGTCGCTGCGGTACGACGACGGCATCGAGCCGTACGGGACGACCGGGACGTCACCTCGGGCCTGGCGCGCCTCGAGCATCTTGCGGCCGTTCGGGCCGAGCGGCTCGTACATGATCTTCTCGCGCAGCTTGAGGACCGCGTCGATGAGCATCTCGGGCCGGGGCGGGCAGCCGGGGAGGTACATGTCCACCGGGACGACGTGGTCGACACCCTGCACGATGGCGTAGTTGTTGAACATGCCGCCGCTGCTGGCGCAGACGCCCATCGAGATCACCCAGCGGGGCTCCGCCATCTGGTCGTAGATCTGGCGCAGCACCGGGGCCATCTTCTGGCTCACCCGGCCGGCCACGATCATCAGGTCGGCCTGCCGGGGCGAGGCCCGGAAGACCTCCATGCCCCAGCGGCCCATGTCGTAGTGCGGGCCACCGGCGGCCATCATCTCGATCGCGCAGCAGGCCAGGCCGAAGGTGGCGCCCCAGACCGACGACTTCCGCGACCAGTTGACGAGCTTCTCCACCGAGGTGAGCAGGACACCGGCGGGGAGCTTCTCCTCGATACCCATCTGAGGTTCCTCCCTCAGTCCCAGTCCAGGCCGCCGCGCCGCCAGACGTAGGCGTAGGCGACGAAGACCGCGACGATGAACAGGACCATCTCCACGAAGCCGAAGATCGGCAGGGCGTCGAACGAGACCGCCCAGGGGTAGAGGAAGATGATCTCGATGTCGAAGACGATGAAGAGCATCGCCGTCAGGTAGAACTTGATCGGGAACCGGCCGCCGCCGACCGGCTGCGGGCTGGGCTCGATGCCGCACTCGTACGCCTCGAGCTTGGCCTTGTTGTAGCGCCGGGGACCGGCGAAGCGGGCGGCGCCCACGGAGAACAGCGCGAACCCCGCGGCGAGGGCGAACAGCCCGATGATCGGTGCGTAAGGCGAGAGCGACATCGTTTTCTCCTGCTCGTCCTTCCCTGCCCCTGGTCCTTGACAAAAATCACACTATTCACGTCCCTCGCGACGGTTGTCGGCGGGGGTCGATCTTTGTCCGCGCCGCGGCCGTCGCCGGCCGCGAACCCGGCCGTCACACGGCTGGCGCCACCTTCGTCATCGCGTTGATGACCCGGTCCATCGCGTCCCCGCCCCGGGGGTCGGTCAGGTTGGCCAGCAGCTTGAGCACGAAGCGCATCAGCATCGGGTGCGGCATGCCGTGCTTCGTGGCCATCCGCATGATCTCGGGACGGCCGATGAGCTTCACGAAGATGCCGCCGAGCCGGTAGTAGCCACCGAAGCGGGCCTTCAGCTCCGTCGGGTAGGCGGTCAGGGCACGCTCGCGCTCCGCGCCGGCCGGGCGGGCGAGCGCCTGCACGGCGATCTCCGCGGCCAGCTCGCCGGACTCCATCGCGTACGCGATGCCCTCGCCGTTGAACGGGTTGACCATGCCGCCGGAGTCGCCGACCAGCAGCACGCCCCGCGTGTAGTGCGGCACCCGGTTGAAGCCCATCGGCAGCGCGGCGCCGAGGATCGGCCCCTCCGCGTTCGCCTCGTCGGTCATGCCCCAGTCGGCCGGGGTGTTGGCCAGCCAGTCGGTGAGCAGCCGGCGGTAGTTGGTCTTGCCGAACGCGGACGAGGAGTTGAGCACGCCGAGGCCGACGTTGACCCGGCCGTCACCCAGCCCGAAGATCCAGCCGTACCCGGGCAGCAGGTTGTCGCCGCTGTCCTTGCTGCGCAGCTCCAGCCAGGACTCCAGGTAGTTGTCGTCGTGCTTGGCCGGCGAGCGGTAGTAGCGCCGGACGGCGACCCCGATCGGCCGGTCCTCCCGCTTGGCCAGCCCGAGGGCGAGCGGGAAGCGGCCGGAGACCCCGTCGGCCGCGACCACCAGCGGCGCGTGGAAGGCGGCGGGCTCCTTGTCGGGGCCGACCTCCGCCTCGACACCGACCACCCGACCGTCCGGGTCGAGCACCGGGCCGACGACGTTCACGCTGGTGCGCAGCTTGGCGCCGGCGGCGACGGCCCGCTGGGCGAGCAGGTCGTCGAAGTCCAGCCGGGTGCGCACCAGGCCGTAGTTGGGGAAGCTCGCCAGGTCGGGCCAGTCCAGCTCCAGCCGGACGCCGCCGCCGATGACCCGCAGGCCCTTGTTGCGCAGCCAGCCGGCCTCGGGCGAGGTGTCCACACCCATCCGGACCAGCTGCCGCACCGCGCGCGGGGTCAGCCCGTCGCCGCAGACCTTCTCCCGGGGGAACTCCGTCTTCTCCAGCAGCAGCACCCGTACGCCGTGCCGAGCCAGGTGGTACGCGGTAGCCGACCCACCGGGACCGGCGCCCACGACGATCACGTCGGCGTCATGCTCCACCGCGGTCATCTCGCGCCTCCTCCCGCATGCTCGTGAAATGCTTCACAAGCCAGACGGAGGGAGTCTATGACCGGCGTCATATCCCCGCCGGATCAGGGGTACCTAACTTGCCGGAAACCTGCCCGTCGAGGTCGGGACCGGGCGTCCACCGAGGTCGGACCGGGTGCCCGCCGAGGTCCGGACCGCGCGTCAGTGCCGGGCGGGGGTGGCCGCGTCCAGGCCGGCGTCGAGCCGGATCGTCTCGGGCAGGTGCTCGCGCAGCGCGCCGCCGGCGGCGCGGTCCAGCGCGGCCAGCACCTCGGCCACCACCTGACGGACGTCGGCGGGATCCGCGCCGGCCAGCTCCCTGAGCTGGGCGATGAGTTCGGCCGCGTCGTCGTCGGTGGCCTCCGCCCCGGCCGCCTGCTCTGGTCCCGTCATGGGGCGAGCTTACGGGGCAAAGTGGACCAAAAACGGATATTCACGAAAGAGACGGGTACCGCCGTAGCGGCCCCCGGCCGGGGTACCGCCGTAGCGGCCCCCCGCCGGTCAGTCGCGGACCGCCCGGTGCAGCGCCGCCAGGCCGCCGGTCAGGTTCCGCCAGGCCACCGAGCCCCAGCCCGCCGCCTGGATGCGCTGCGCCAGCGCGGCCTGGTCCGGCCAGGCCCGGATCGACTCGATCAGGTAGACGTACGCGTCGGGGTTGCTGGACACCACCCGCGCCGCCGTCGGCAGCCACCGCATCAGGTACGACAGGTAGGCGGTGCGGAAGACGGCGTTGGTGGGGTGGCTCAGCTCGCAGATCACCAACCGGCCCCCGGGCCGGGTGACCCGGGCGAACTCCCGCAGCGCCGCCTCGGTGTCGACGACGTTGCGCAGCGCGAACGAGATGGTCACCGCGTCGAAGACGCCGTCGGCGAAGGGCAACCGCAACGCGTCACCCGCCAGCAGCGGCACCGACGGACGGGTGCGCTTGCCGGCGTACAGCATGCCCAACGACAGGTCGGCGCCGACCGCGTACGCCCCGGACCGGGACAGTTCCTCGGTGGAGACACCCGTGCCCGCGCCCACGTCCAGCACCCGCTCGCCGGGGAGCAACCCGAGCGCCTGCCGGGTGGCCCGGCGCCACGCCCGGTCCCGGCCGGCCGTCATCACCGTGTTGGTCAGGTCGTAACGAGCCGCCACGCCGTCGAACATCGCGGCGACCTCGTGCGGCTGCTTGTCCAGGCCGGCGCGCTGGCCCTGCGGGGTACGGCTCACCCCTCCACTCTGCCAGCCCGGCTCCGGCCGCCGCCCGGCGGGTCGGCGGGCACGCGACAGGGGCGGGGTGGTCGCCCACCCCGCCCCTGTCCGGCGTCACTCAGTCGGTCGACTTCTCGTCGCCGGGGGCGACCAGGACGACGTCGCGCCGCCGGGAGATCAGCAGCAGCGCGCCGCCGGCCAGCAGCACGGCCGCGCCGATGCCGCCGATCAGGCCGGCCTGCACGCCGGTCACCGGCAGCCCGCCGCCGTCACCGTCCCCGCCGCCCGTGCCGCCGCCCGGGGTCGTGCTCGGGGTCGGCGTCGGCTCCCCGCTCGGGGTCGGCGTCGGGGTCGGCTGCGCCGACAGGTCGACGAACGCCTCGAAGACGGTGTGGTTGTCCGTCTCGTCGACCTCGGTGAAGGTCTTCCGCTGTGCCGGCCCGGCGACCTTCGCCTCCGCCTCCGGCTCGCCCTCGGCGGCGTCCAGCCCGTACGCGAAGAGGACGCCCTCCCGGAGCACCGGCTCGGTCACGTCGTCGCCGACGGTCACCCGCACGTCCGCCGTGTAGTACTCGCCCGGCTCGACGACGGCGCCGGAGTCCTCGCAGAACGCCTGCGCCCGGCCCTCGAAGTCCTGCTGGAGGCAGCCCTCGGGCAGCTTCGCGAAGCTGACGCCGGCCGGGAGGGAGAGGCCGTAGAAGAGGCCGGTCGCGGGCCGGCTGCCGTCGTTGTAGACCGCCCAGTCCAGCGGGACCGTCTCGCCCCGGCGGACCGGCTTCAGGTCGGGCTCGTCGGCCACCGCGCCGTTGACCACGACGTTGGCCTGGACGTCCTGCACCCAGGAGGTGAGGTCGTAGCCGGGCTTCGTCACCGTCACCGGCACGTCGACGCTGTTGTTCTCCTTGTCCGGGTCGGCGGTGGCCGAGCTGATCGTCACCTTCAGCACGCCGCCGTCGCCCCTGCGCCCGGCGCTGAACAGCGGGACGCCGAAGTCCTCGCTGGTGCCGCCCCGCAGGTCGCCGAGGAGGCAGGTGAAGCTCTTGCCGGTCACCTCGCAGCCGTCCGGGACGACGAAGCCGACCTTCTTCTTGAGGCCGCTGGTGTCCACGGTCACGGTGACGCCCTTGGCGTCGACGTCGCCCGCGAGGTTGTTGACGGTGAACTTGAACGGCTTGGCCTTGGCGGCGTCCACGCCCCTGGCGAGCTGGCCGCTGATCGGCACCAGGTCCAGATCCGCCTGGTCGGCGGCGTACGCCGGGACGGCGACGGTGGTCAGGCCGCCCGCCGCGAGGAGCGCCACGGCGCCGGCGCGGGCCAGGGCCGAGCGGTGGAACAGGGTCATCGATCCCCCGGGGGTTAGGGAAGAAACGGATGGTTGCGGAACCGAGCGGACCGTATCGAAGGTCGATGCGAACGCGCCAGCACGGGGATCATCTTTCATCCGTCCGTCCGACCCGGCCGAACGGACGGAGGGGGCGGGACGGATGCCCGTCCCGCCCCCTCCTCGGACGTCATGCGCACGGACCGCACGGGCCGAAGAGGACGGCCTGAGGCCGTCGGCTTCTCGTCCCCGGGGCGGTCACGCCCGGCGTCGGGTCGTCCCCTGAGGAGTGCCGGGTCGGCCGACCCGTCCCGGACCCGCGCACGCAAGGGACAGCGGGGGCGGGATGGTCACCCATCCCGCCCCCGCTGCCGTGCGTTATGTGAACGACCCGCGCGGGTCGATGGAGGACGACCGTCAGGCGGTCGGCTTCTCGTCGCCCGGGGTCACCAGGACGACCCGGCGGCGCCGCGCGACCACGAACATCGCCGCACCCGCGATCAGGACCGCGCCGCCGATGCCGCCGATCAGGCCGGTCTGCGGACCGGTCAGCGGCAGGCCCGGCTCCTCGCCGCCGCCGCCCGCGCCGCCCTTGGCGGTCACGACGACAGCGTACGCGTCGGTGTTGTCGGTGGCGTCCACCTCGGTGGCCGCCACGGCCTCGGCGTTGGCCGGGAGCGCGCTCTTGCCCGCGGCGCGGACGGTGCTCGCCTGGCTGCCCAGCGCCTCGACGGTGACCTGGCCACCGGTCAGGCTGCCCGCCTTGACGTCCTTGCCGACGGAGAGCAGGTGGTAGAACCGGCCGCCCGAGATCAGCTCGTCGCCGTCCTTGTCCTGCGACACCGGGATCAGGTCGGCGTCGCGGTAGGTGCAGACGAGCGAGGTCTTGGCGGTGTCGTACTCGCAGCCCTCCTCGGCCTCGGCGAAGGTCACGCCCTTGGGCAGCTTGACGCTGATCTTCAGCCCGGCGGCGGTGGCGTCACCCTGGTTGAAGGTGGAGTAGATGAGCTGGGCGGTGTCGCCGGCGCGCAGGTCACCCGCGACCTTGATCTTGTCGCCCTCGACCGTGACGGCCTTGGTGACGTCGCCCGCCACGACGGTCAGGTCCGGGCCGGTGCCCTCGACCTTGACCTTGACGGTCACCTCGTTGTTGGACTCGTCGGGGTCGGAGCCCTCGTGCAGGATGATCGCGCTGATCTGGCCGGCGTCACCCGTCGCGCCGCCCTTGCGGGTCAGCGGGAAGCCCCAGTCGATGTCCCCGCCGGCGGGCAGGGTGTCACCCTCGATGCCGCAGAGGATCAGGCCGTCCTCGCGCGGGTTGCAGCCGCTCTCGTTGATGTCGACCTTGCTGGTGTCCAACTTGCTGATGTCGAGCCCGACCACGATGCCCTTGGCGTCCACCTTGCTCTTGTTGAGCAGGGAGACGGTCGAAATCTTGCCGGGCGCGCCCACCGCGATGGTGGTGCCGCTCGCCTCGATGGCCAGGTCGGCCGAGGTGTCGGCCAGAGCCGGGGCGGCGAAGAGGCCCGCGGCCAGGATCCCGGCGGCGCCGGCGCCGGCGAACGCCAGCGCACGGTTACGGAAGATCATTGGAGAGTTCCCCCCGTGGGGTGCAGGAACGGTACGGGCCGGGACGTTAGCGGTCCGCGATCAAGCCCGCCACCCCGCCGGCCACCGGGTTGATCAGCGCGGCTAAGAAATGCTTAAGGATTGCCCGGATTGATATGTCTTGCTGCCCTCGGCCAGCCGACCAGGCGGCTGGAACGGCAACCGAATCGAGATCATCGGCTGGCAGCCAGTCACCCGATCGGCCGGGGGCCGGGACCACCGCTGGTCACGCTCGGTCAACTCGCCGTTCACCGGGCCGGTCGGTGTACGGCGACGCCCCACCGTCGGTCGACGGTGGGGCGTCATCGGTGCGGTGGCACCGCTCAGCGGGCGTCGACCAGCGGGAGGCTCTTCCCGGCGCCGCCGCCCGGCAGCGCGATCGAGGAGAAGTGCGAGACGACCCGCTCGTCGGTCGGGTCGTCGGCGGGGGTCCGGTGCACCGCGAGGCGGTTGTAGAGGGTGTCGCGCTGGGCGGGGATCCGGTCCGCCGAGCGGATCATGCCGATCAGCTCGTGCAGGTTGGAGCGGTGCCGCGCGCCGGCGGAGGAGATGACGTTCTCCTCCAGCATGATCGAGCCGAGGTCGTCCACGCCCATGTGCAGGGCGAGCTGCCCGACGTCCTTGCCGGTCGTCAGCCAGGACGCCTGCAGGTGCGGCACCGTCTCGAAGAAGAGCCGGGCCACCGCGACCAGCCGCAGGTACTCGAGGGTCGTGGCCTGGGTGCGGCCCTTGAGGTGGTTGTTCTCCGGCTGGTACGTCCACGGGATGAACGCCCGGAAGCCTCGCGTGCGGTCCTGCACGTCGCGAATCATCCGCAGGTGCTCGATCCGCTCGGCGGCCGTCTCGCCGGTGCCCATCATCATCGTGGCGGTCGACTCGACGCCCTGCCGGTGCGCCAGCTCCATGACCTCCAGCCAGCGCTCGCCCGACTCCTTCAGCGGCGCGATCGCCTTGCGGGGGCGCGCGGGCAGCATCTCGGCGCCGGCGCCGGCGATCGAGTCCAGGCCGGCCGCCTTGATGCGGGCGATGGCCTCGTCCAGGCTGACGCCGGAGACCTTGGCCATGTGCAGGATCTCGCTCGGACCGATCGAGTGGATGGCGAGCTGCGGGTACGCCTTCTTGACCGAGGAGAACAGCTCCTCGTAGTACTCCACGCCGTAGTCGGGGTGGTGCCCGCCCTGGAGCATGACCTGGGTGGCGCCCAGCTCGACCGCCTCACCGCACCGGCGCAGGATCTCCTCGGTCGGGTGGGTCCAGCCCTCCTTGTGCTTGGGGGCCCGGTAGAACGCGCAGAACTTGCACGCCGTCACGCAGACGTTGGTGTAGTTGATGTTGCGGTCGATCAGGTACGTGACGATGTTGTCCGGATAGCGCCGCCGGCGCACCGCGTCGGCGGCCTCGCCCAGGGCGTGGAAGGGCGCCTCGGTGTAGAGCAGCAGGGCCTCCTCGGGCGTGATCCGCCCGCCGTCCGCGCCGCGCTGCAGGATGTCGTCGATCTCCCGGCTCACCGTCACGCCTCCGAGCCTACGTCGGCCGCCCGCGCACCCGCACCGGGCACCACCGCCGGTGACCCGCGCCCCAGGTGCACCGGGACCAACCGCCGGCCCGGGTGGCCCCGGCACGGGCACGGCACGCGGAACCGTCGGGGCGCGCCGTCGCGTCGACCCCGGCCGCCGCCCGGCGGACGGTCAGGCGTCGTAGTCGACCGTGAGCCGGTCGGTGGTCGGGCTGGACTGGCAGGTGAGGACGTAGCCGGCGGCCACCTCGTCCGGCTCCAGGGCGTAGTTGCGGGCCATCGTGACCGCCCCGTCGACCACCTTGGCCTTGCAGGTCGAGCAGACCCCGCCCTTGCAGGCGTACGGCAGCTCGCCGCGGACCTTGAGCGCCGCGTCCAGCACCCGCTCGTCGCGGCCCATGGTGAAGCTCGACGACCGGCCGTCCAGCACGATCGTCACCTCGGCGCCGGCCCCCGGCTCGTCGGCCGGGCGCCGCGGCGGGGCGGGGGCCTCGTCGACGTGGAACAGCTCCGTGTGCACCGCCGACTCCGGCACGCCGCGCCCGGTGAGCACCTCGCGGGCGTCCAATACCATGCCGTACGGGCCGCAGAGGAACCACTCCTCGATGGCGTCGCCCGGGACGATGGTGTCCAGCAGCCGGCCCAGCCGGTCGGCGTCGATCCGGCCGGAGAGCAGCGGCGACTCGCCCTGCTCGCGGGAGAGCACGTGCACCAGGTGCAGCCGGGTCGGGTGGCGGTCCTTGAGGTCGGCCAGCTCCTCGGCGAACATCACCGTGTTCGCCGTGCGGTTGCCGTACACCAGGGTGAAGGTGCTGGCCGGCTCGACGGCGAGCGCCGTCGCGACCAGCGCGAGCACCGGTGTGATCCCCGAGCCGGCGACCACCGCGCCGTAGTGGCGGGCCCGGTCCGGCGCGAAGGCCGTGGTGAAGTGCCCGAGCGGCGGCATCACCTCGACCGTGTCGCCGCCACGCAGCGCGCCGCAGGCGAACGCGGAGAACGCGCCGCCGGGGATCTCCCGCACGCCGATCCGCAGCCGGCCGTGCCGGGCCAGTTCCTCCGGCGTGGAGCAGATGGAGTACGACCGCCGCACGTCCTCCCCCGCGTCGGTGCCGCGCCGGACGGTGAGGTGCTGGCCGGCGGAGAACGCGAAGGTCTCCCGCAGCTCCGGCGGCACCGCGAAGGTGATCGCCACGGCGTCGCCGGTGAGCCGGTCGACGGCGGCGACGGAGAGCGGGTGGAAGACGGGCCGGCGACGAACCGGGCGGGTGATGGTGACAGTCACAGCGCCTTCAGGTGGTCGAAGGGTTCACGGCAGGAGCGGCAGCGCCAGAGCGCCTTGCACGCGGTGGAGCCGAAGCGGCTGACCTGCTCGGTCTCGGGCGAGCCGCAGCGCGGGCAGCGGACGGCGAGGGTCAGTGGCACCACGGTGCCGGTGCGGACGGGGGCCGGCGGGGCGATGCCGGCGGCGGCGAGCTTGGCCCGGCCGGCGTCGGAGATCCAGTCGGTGCTCCAGGCCGGGCTGTAGACGGTGCGCACGTCGGCGTCGGGGTGACCGGCGGCGGCCAGCGCCCGGCGGATGTCGGCGCGGATCACGTCCATCGCCGGGCAGCCGGTGTAGGTGGGGGTGATGGTCACGACGACCCGGCCGGTGGCCGGGTCCTCGTCGACCGCCCGCAGGATGCCGAGGTCGGCGATGGTGACGACCCGGATCTCCGGGTCCACCACCGCCGCCACGGCTGCCCTGGGGTCGGTCACGGGTGCCCCCTTCCGTTCGCGACTGCGGGGCTCCGCTGCGCTGCACTCCTCGCGCTCACCGGTGCCCCCTTCCGTTCGCGACTGCGAGGCTCCGCTGCGCTGCACTCCTCGCGCTCACCGGTGCCCCCTTCCGTTTGCGCGCTCACCACTTCGCCCCGGGGTGGGCGCGGTGCAGCACCTGCATCTCCGCGAGCAGGTAGGACAGGTGCTCGGTGTGCACCCCGTCCCGCCCGCCGGCCGGCGCCCAGCCGCCCTCCGGCCGGGTCAGCGTGGCCTCGTCGAGCACGGCGGACACGGTGGCGTCGAAGTCGGCCCGCAGGGTGGCCGGGTCGACCGGCGCCGCCGGATCCGCCGCGAACAGCTCGTGGACGTACGGCCAGACCTGGTCGACCGCCGCCTGCATGCGCCGGTGCGACTCCTCGGTGCCGTCGCCGAGCCGCCGCACCCACAGCGAGGCGTGGTCGAGGTGGTAGGCCGACTCCTTGCGGGCCTTGGCCCCGATCGCGGCCAGCCGCTCGTCGGCACAGCCGGCGAGCGCGGTGTAGAGCGGCAGCTGGTAGGCCGCGAGGAAGAGCAGCTTCGCCATGGTGACCGCGAAGTCGCCGTTGGGCAGCTCCACGAGCAGGCAGTTGCGGAACTCGCGGTCGTCGCGGAGGAACGCCAGCGCGTCCTCGTCCCGGCCGGCGCCCTCCAGCTCACCCGCGTACGACAGCAGGAGCCGGGCCGCGCCGAGCTGGTCGAGGGCGATGTTGGCCAGCGCGATGTCCTCCTCCATCTCCGGCGCGCGGGTGGTCCACTCGGCCAGCCGCTGGGCGGCGACGAGGGCGTCGTCGCCGAGGGCGAGGGTGAAGTCGAAGGGACCGGTCACGCCGACACCTCGCTCCGCCCTGCGGCGGCGCGACGCGCCCCGGTGCCGAGCCGAACGGTTCGCTCGCTGCGCTCGCTCACAGGTGCGCCACCCCGTCCGGCACCTCGTAGAAGGTGGGGTGGCGGTAGACCTTGTCGGCCGCCGGGTCGAAGAAGGCGTCCTTCTCGTCCGGGCTGGACGCGGTGATCGCGCCGGCCGGCACCACCCAGATGGAGACGCCCTCCTGGCGCCGGGTGTAGAGGTCCCGGGCGTTGCGCAGGGCCAGCTCGGCGTCGGGGGCGTGCAGGCTGCCGACGTGGGTGTGCGACAGCCCGCGTCGGGCCCGGACGAAGACCTCCCACAGCGGCGAGGGATCCTTCGCGCCGCGCTGTCCGGTCCGCTCGCTGTGCTCGCTCACGCGGCCACCTTCTCCTTCTTCTCCACCCGCTTGGCGGCGTACGCCGCGGCGGCCTCGCGCACCCAGGCGCCGTCGGCGTGGGCGCGGCGGCGGTGCTCCATCCGCTGCCGGTTGCACGGCCCGTCGCCCTTGATGACCCGCATCAGCTCGTCGTAGTCCGGCTGGGTGAAGTCGTACGACTGTCGGGACTCGTTCCAGCGCAGGCCCGGGTCGGGGATGGTCAGGCCGAGGATCTCGGCCTGCTGCACGCACATGTCCACGAAGCGCTGGCGCAGCTCGTCGTTGGAGAACCGCTTGATCTTCCAGGCCATGGACTGCGCCGAGTGGGTGGAGTCGGTGTCCGGCGGGCCGAACATCGCCAGCGACGGGTACCACCAGCGGTCGACCGCGTCCTGCGCCATCGCCTTCTGCGCTGCGGTGCCGTGCGACAGCGTGTGCAGGATCTCGTAGCCCTGCCGCTGGTGGAACGACTCCTCCTTGCAGACCCGGATCATCGCCCGCGCGTACGGCCCGTAGGAGCAGCGGCAGAGCGGCACCTGGTTGACGATGGCGGCGCCGTCCACCAGCCAGCCGATCGCGCCGACGTCGGCCCAGGTCAGGGTGGGGTAGTTGAAGATCGAGCTGTACTTCTGCCGGCCGCTGAGCAGCAGCTCGACCAGCTCGTCCCGGCTGATCCCGAGCGTCTCGGCGGCGGCGTAGAGGTAGAGGCCGTGGCCGGCCTCGTCCTGCACCTTCGCCAGCAGGATCGCCTTGCGCTTGAGGGAGGGGGCGCGGCTGATCCAGTTGCCCTCCGGCTGCATGCCGATGATCTCGGAGTGCGCGTGCTGGGCGATCTGCCGGATCAGCGTCTTCCGGTACGCCTCGGGCATCCAGTCGCGCGGCTCGATCTTCTGGTCGGCGTCGATGACCTCGGCGAAGTACGCCGCGAGATCCTCGTCGGGGCCGGGGGCGCCGTTGCGCCGCCCCCGCTCGGCGGCCTCCCGCAGGGCCGCCTCCGCCGCCTCGACCTCACCGAGCAGGCCACCGCCGGGTGCGTCCTCGGCGGAGAAGTCGTTGCCATACATGAGGTCAAGTGTTACAGCTTGCAACTCGCCGCACCAGAGGGGTGTAACAGGTTTCGGAAGCCGGCCCAGGGCGGCGCGACAACCGATGCCGGACGGCCAAACTATGACTTGGGTCACGAGGCAAAGATGAATCACCCCAATGGCCACATAGCGGCCCGATATCCCGCCTTCATGGCAAGTTGCCAGGTGTCGGGTTCTGGCGCGCCACCGATCCGCACGTAGACTTCCCCCGGTCACACCGATCGGCTGCCGACGATCGCCCCCAGGAACACGGAGGCCGCCCCCGGCCTCGGCGAGCCGCCGATCCGTCCGGACAACAAGCCGGTCCCCCCGGCCCTGACATCTGGAGCTCACCCACTCATGCGATCCCGCGTGACCCTGGTGCTCGCCGTCGTGGCGGTCCTCCTCGGTGGCGGCCTGCTCGTGCCGGCCGCGTACGCCCGACTCGCCGGCGACGACGCCGCGAGCGGCGGAAGCGGCGGCGGGAGCGTCGCGGCGCCCGCGCCGACCCCGCCCCCGCCGCCGACCCTGGCCGCCGGACCGGTCTCGGTGAACTTCAAGGGCGAGTTCTTCTCGTGGGCCCTGATGGACCGGGAGACCGGCGAGATCTCCGGGTCGAAGAACATGGCCTCCACCAGCTCCACCGAGTCGATGATCAAGGCATGGTTCGCGGCGGACTACCTCCGCCAGCTCGGCGACAAGCCGCTGTCGGCCGAGCGGAGGAAGCAGATCGTGACCGCCATCCGGGACAGCAACGACGACGCGGCCAACGCCCTCTACGGCGCGGTGGGCCGCGCCGCCACGATCAGGCGGATGGTCAGCACCTGCCAGCTCACCGACACCGGGCCGGGCAACGTGCCGGGCTACGTGGGCTGGTGGAGCTTCACCCGGATGTCCCCGCGCGACGCCGTCCGGCTCGGCGACTGCATCGCCGACGGCACGGCCGCCGGCCCGAAGTGGACCAAGCTCCTGCTGGACGAGATGGCCAAGGTCCGGGGCAGCACGGCCGCCAAGGACCAGAAGGCCCGCTCGGGCGGCGGCCGCTGGGGCATCATCGACGGCCTGCCGGAGTCGATCCTCAGCCAGGGCCCGGTCAGCATGAAGAACGGCTGGACCCCGTTGAACTACGACGGCAACTGGCACGTGAACTGCCTCGCCGTCACCGAACGGTGGAGCCTGGCGGTGATGCTGCGCTACCCGCAGAAGAGCGGGCTCAACTACGGCGCGCAGACCTGCGCATCGGTCGCCAGCCAGTTGGTGACCCCACAGCCCGGCGCCGCCCTCAGGGTGCCGCAGCAGCCGGCCGGGAAGCTCTGATGGCGCGGCAGGGCCGGGACGACCGGCGCGGCGACGCCTCCCCCGTCAAGCTGATCGCCGTCGCGGTGATCCTGATCGGCCTGGTGCTCGTGTCGCTGCGGCTGCTGCCGGGTTCGCCGTTCGAGTCCACCGCCGCCGCCACGTGGGGCGAGCCGGCCGCGCCGGCCGACCGCGGCGCGAGCACGCCGGGCGACCGCAGTTCCCGGCCGTCGCCGTCGCCGAGCCCGGAGCCGGAGCCGCTGCCGTTCGAGGCGAAGGACCTCGACCTGGACATCGACGGCTGGTACTCCTGGAGCGTCCTCGACCGCCGGAGCGGCGAGATCATCGGCTCGGACAACATGGACGAGACCAGCACCACCGCCTCGCTGATCAAGGCGTGGATCGTCGCCGACTACCTGCGCCGGGCCGACGAGAAGGACCAGACGCCGAGCGACGCCAAGCTCGCCGACGCCACGAGGATCATCCGGGACAGCGACAACACCCGGGCCCAGCAGTTCTACAACGCCATCGGCGGGTCCGCCTCGATCAGGCGGCTGCTCGCCATGTGCGAGCTGACCGACAGCAAGGTCGCCCCGGACGGCGGGTGGAGCCGCACCGCGCTCTCCCCCCGGGACACCGCCCGGATGGGGGCCTGCATCGCCGACGGCCGGGCCGCCGGGCCGAAGTGGACCAAGTGGCTGATCAACGAGATGCGGCTGGTCCGCGGCGCGGGTGACTTCGGCATCCGCAAGGCGTTCCCGGCGGCGGAGCGCAAGACCATCGCCATCAAGAACGGCTGGATCGACCGGACCAGGGAGCAGGAGATGCACATCAACTGCCTGGCCATCGGCGACACCTGGACGATGGGCGTGATGGTCCGCTACCCGATCGGCAAGGGCTACGAGTACGGCATGAAGAACTGCCAGAAGATCACCGCGGCCCTCCTCCGCGACCCCGTCTGACGCTCGACCCTCCCGGGTCAGCCCGTGAAGAAGTCGGGGCCGGTGTCGGGCAGGGCCGGGGCGGCGCCGAGGGCGGCGGCGCGGCGCGCGAACTCGCGCAGGCCGGCCACCTGACGGTCGCCGAGCGAGAAGTCCAGCGCCCGGAAGTACGACGCCAGGGTCTCCGCGTCGAACGGCTCCCAGCGCGCGCCCGCCTCGGCGACCTGGTCCAGCTCCGCGAGGCAGAGGTCCCGCGAGCGCAGGAACGCCTCGTGCACCTCCTTGACCAGGCCCGGGTGGGCGGCGGCGAAGTCCCGGCGTACCGCCCAGACGGCGAAGACCATCGGCAGGCCGGTCCACTCCCGCCACGCCTGCCCGAGGTCGGTGACCTCCAGCCCGCGCTTCGGCGCCTCGTAGAGCGCGCGCAGCGCCACGTCACCGATCAGCACCCCGGCGTCGGCCTCCAGCAGCATCTGGGTCAGGTCCGGCGGGCAGCGGAAGTACTCGGGATTCACCCCGTACCGCTCGCCGAGCAGGAGTTGGGCCAGGAGGACCCCGGTCCGCGAGGTCGAGCCCAGCGCCACCTTCCCGTGGGCGAGCTCGGCCAGCGGGCGGGTGGAGACGATGTTGACCGACAGCACCGGGCCGTCGCTGCCGACCGCCAGGTCGGGCAGGAGCAGCAGTTCGTCGGCGTGGCGCAGGTACTCCACGTGCGAGATCGGGCCGATGTCCAGGTCGCCGGCGACCAGCGCGGCGCTCAGCCGGTCCGGCGAGTCCTTGTGCAGGTCGACGTCGATCAGGGCGCCGGAGCGCATCAGCCCCCAGTAGATCGGCAGGCAGTTCAGGAACTGGATGTGCCCGACCCGGGGGCGTGCGACGTGCTCAGCCATGTCCCGACCGTATCCCCGCGATCCGCCCGGGGGCTCAGCGGGCCGGCGCCGGAGTGGCCAATCCCGCATCCGCCCCCGCCGCCGGCGCGGTGCCCGCCGGCACCTCGTGCGCGTCCGCGGGCGGGCCGGCGACCGCCCGCGCGGGAGCCGCGCGGGCCGCGCGGCGGAGGGGCAGCGAGACGGCGGCCACCGCCAGCAGCCCGGCCAACCCGCACCCGGCGACCAGCGGCCGGGGCTCGACCGCCTCCAGCAGGAGGCCGCCGGCCAGGAAGCCGACCATCGCGGCGCCCTGGACCGCCGCGCCGAAGGAGGCGAAGGCGCGGCCCCGCGCCGCCTCCGGCACGCGGCGGGCCAGCAGCACGTTGTTGAAGACGTTGCTGCCGCCGTTGAACACGCCGCCGGTCAGCCAGATCGGCACCAGGAGCAGGGCCGTCGGTACGGCCGCCGAGGCCAGCACCATCAGGCAGCAGGCGCCGAGCAGCGCCAGGCTGGCCCGGACCAGCGTGCCGTCGCGGTCGAGCCGCCGGACCACCCGCGCGAAGAGCCACGCGCCGGTCAGGACGCCGAGGGTCCAGGCGCCGGTCACCAGCCCGTACACGGTGGTCGAGCTGCCCAGCGTCTCCCGGATGAAGAACACCTCGATCACGTTGATCGCCCCGACGGCGCCGAACACCCCGGCGACGCTGGCCACCAGCGCGACCAGCAGCGGGTCGTGTCGCAGCCGCCAGGCCGGCGGCGCGGCGGCGTCGCCGGCCACCGCCGGCCGCGCGGGCCCACGGCCCCCTCTGCGGGTACGGATCAACAGCCCGGCCGCCACCAGCGCGAGGTAGGTGCCGGCGGCCACGAGCAGCGGCAGTCGCGTGCCGAACCCGCCCACCAGCAGCCCGGCCAGCGCCGGGCCGGCGAGCGTGCCCAGCGTGCCCGCCGACTGGTTGAGCGCGCTGGCGCGGGGCAGGTCCTCGGCGCGCACCATCGCCGGCACCAGCGCGGAGAGCACGGGCTGGGTGAGGGCGAGGCCGGTGGCGAGCAGCCCCACCAGCACGATCACCAGGCCAGGGTGCCCGGCATGGGCGAGCGCGAGGCAGACGCCGGTCTGGGCGAGCCCCGCGGCCACCAGCAGGACGCGGCTGTCCACCCGGTCCGCGAGCCGGCCGGTCAGCGGCGCGAGTGCCACCAGCGGCAGGGTGGCGGCCAGCAGCAGGCCCGAGACGGCGATCCCGCCGGCCCCGGCTGACTGCAGCGCCAGCGTGAGTGTGCTGGCGGCGAGGAAGTCGCCGCAGGTGGAGACGCCCCGGGCGGCGGTCGCGAGCCAGACGTCCGGCCAGCGCGACGGACCAGATGTGAAGGACATACTTCGAAAATAATCCTTCACACCTGATGGGACAACCCCCTTCAGTCCACCGGCAACGCCTTGTAGTGGACGGAGACGGTGCGCGCCGAGGGCGGCGGGTCCACCCGCGACCGCTTGCGGTACGGCTCGAACAGGCGGTCCACCGCCTCGTTGAGCTCGCGCAACTCGGCCGCCGTGAGCAGCAGTTGCGAGTCGGCGAGCCGGCTCGCCGCGTACCACTCGGCCGGCTCTTCGGGCGCGCGCCGCAACCAGTCCCGGCTGCGCTCCAGGTCGCGGGCCAGCCACGCCTCCACCAGCGCGCGCTCGGCCGCCCTGGCCTCCGGCGCCGCGGCGCGCCCGGCCTCGACGGTCCAGCTCGGGCTGACCGTCCGCCAGACGCGTTCCCGCGCGTCACCGCGGGTCGGCGCCGGCTCCACCAGGCCGGCCTTCGCCAGTTCCCGGAGGTGGTAGCTGGTGGCGCTCGGGGAGAGACCGACGATCTCCGCGCACTCGGTGGCGGTCGCGCCGGCCTCGATCGAGCTGAGGTGTTCCGTGATCGCGAGTCGGGCCGGGTGGGCCAGCGCACGCATCACCTGCGGATCGCTGATGGTCACCCGGGGTCGCTCGGCACGCGGCTCCGTCATCCCCCCATGATCCCGGCCGCCGGTCGTCGACGGCCACCGGCCACCGGCAGCCGGTGCGACGCAGTTGCCGGCGACGCCGGGGGCGGATCTCCCGGGCCCGGGGCGGTCCCCGGGTGGGGCGGGTAATTCGGTGGAGCGGGAGCCCGTGGGCGCGTAGGCTGACAGGCCGCTTGACGGCCAGGGTGACGTGAGCACCGCATCGGACGTCCCGCGCCGGGGGCCGGCCATCCGCCCGCCGGACACGCGAGCGATCAGCAGATGACCTCGATGGGGATTCAGCGTGACCGCAGTCGACCTCGACCTCGACACCGACCTCGCCGCCGAACGCGAGCACCTCGCCACCTCCCGGGCCGCCCTGAGCCGGATGCGGGAACGCGCCGAGGCCCTCTTCGCCACCGGCGACCAGGTGGCCGGCGACGCGTACGCCGCCGAGACGCTCGGGCGCACCCTGGCCCGCCGGGTCGCCGAACTCGCCGACGACCCGACCACGCCGCTCTTCTTCGGCCGCCTCGACTTCGGCCCGCCCGCCGACGGCGCGTCCACCGACGGCCCGCCCACCGACCACGAAGCGGGCGCCGGGCACCCGGACCACGCCGGCCGGCGCTACCACGTCGGGCGGCGGCACGTCACCGACGAGCGGGGCGAGCCGCTGGTGCTGGACTGGCGGGCCCCCGTCTCCCGGTCGTTCTACCGGGCCAGCGCGAGTGACCCGCAGGGGGTGGCGGTGCGGCGCCGCTTCGGGTTCAGCAACGGGGCGCTGACCAGCTTCGAGGACGAGCACCTCGACCGGGGCGAGGAACTCGGCACGGCCAGCCGGATCCTGACCGCCGAGATCGAGCGTCCGCGCGTCGGGCCGATGCGCGACATCGTCGCCACGATCCAGCCCGAGCAGGACGAGTTGGTCCGGGCCGACCTGGCCGACTCCATCTGCGTGCAGGGCGCGCCGGGCACCGGCAAGACGGCGGTCGGCCTGCACCGGGCCGCGTACCTGCTCTATCTGCACCGGGAGCGGCTGCGCCGGGCGGGTGTGCTGATCGTCGGGCCGAACCGGGCCTTCCTGTCGTACATCGCGGCGGTGCTGCCGGCCCTCGGCGAGGTCGAGGTCGAGCAGGCCACGGTGGAGGACCTCGTCGGCCGGGTGCCGGCGCGGGCGGTCGACGACCCGGCGGTCGCGGCCGTCAAGCACGACGCCCGGATGGCCGAGGTGCTGCGCCGGGCCGTCGACGCGCACATCGGCGAGCCCACCGAGCCGATCATGGTCTCGGACGGCTCGTACCGCTGGCGGATCGGGCTGGACCCGCTGCACCGGGTGGTCGAGGAGACCCGCCGGGAGCGGCTGCCGTACGCCACCGGGCGGGAGCGCGTCCGGGCCCGGGTGGTGGCCCTGCTCCAGCGCCAGGCCGAGGCGCGGCGCGCCGAGTCGCCGAGCGACGCCTGGCTGCGCCGGATGGGCAGGTGCGCCCCGGTCACCGCCTTCCTCGACGCGGTCTGGCCGGCGCTCACCCCGGAGGGGCTGGTGCACCGGCTGCTCACCGACGCCGACCTGCTGGCCACCACCGCCGAAGGGCTGCTGACCACCGCCGAGCAGGCGCTGCTGCGCGGGACGGCCGCCCCGGACGGGACGCCCGGCCCGGCGGCGGCAGCCGGTGCGGCGGACGCCCCGCGCCCGGCGCGCCGCCCCGCCGCGACCGGGACGAAGCTCGGGCGCACCCCGAAGGCCACGAAGTGGACGGCCGCCGACGCGGTGCTGATCGACGAGGCGGCCGGGTTGATCGAGCGGCCGGCCGGCTTCGGTCACGTCGTGGTCGACGAGGCACAGGATCTCTCCCCGATGCAGTGCCGGGTGATCGCCCGACGCAGCGAGCACGGGTCGATCACCCTCCTCGGCGACCTGGCCCAGGGCACCGCCCCGTGGGCCGCCGCCGACTGGCGGGAGTCCCTGCGCCACCTGGGCAAGCCGGACGCCGTCGTGGTGCCGCTGACGGTCGGTTTCCGGGTGCCCGCCGCCGTGGTCGCGTTCGCCAACCGGCTGCTGCCGGCGCTCGCCGTCGACGTACCGCCGGCGGAGTCGCTGCGGCGCGACGGCACGCTCGACGTGCGTACCGTCGGCAACCTGACCGCCGCGGCGGTGGCCGAGGTGCGCGCGGCGCTGGCGTTCGACGGCTCGGTGGCGGTGATCGCCGCCGACGACGCGGTCGGCGGGCTGCGGGCGGCGCTGGACGCCGCCGGGATCGAGACCGCGACCGTCGACGAGCCGGCCGCCGCGGCGCGCGTGACGGTGGTGCCCGCGACCCTGGTCAAGGGCCTTGAGTACGACCACGTCATCGTCGTCGAGCCGGCGGCGATCGTGGCGGCCGAGCCACGCGGCCTGCACCGGTTGTACGTGGTGCTCACCCGGGCCGTCTCCCGCCTCGCGGTGCTGCACGCCGCGCCGCTGCCCGAGCCGCTCGGCCCGGCGCCGTCCTGACGATCACGGCAGCGCGGAGACGGCCACCACTGCGGCCTACATCCGCCCCGGGTCGACCTCGATCGACACGGTGACGACGTCGCCGTGATCCTTGCCCGAGCGGATGCGCGCCGGCACGGCCAACAGCCAGCCGGCCGCCCTGTCCCGCCAGACGCTGGTCGCCCAGGCCTGCCCGTCGACCGTGGCGATCACCGGCGCTCGACCGAACGCCCCGGCGGTGTCGGGCGCGTGCTCGGGCGGCACGGGCGCGAACACCCACCCGCCTGCCGACCAGCGAACCAGCGTCGCCTCGAACGTCGGCTGCGGCGGGGTGCCTGCATGGGCCATCGTCGCTCCCTTCGGCGGGTGTCGGCGGGCGGGAGGGGCGACCCGCGCCGCCACCATGTTCCGGCAGGGCTGCGACAGTCCGGACACGTCTTCGAGCGGGCGGTCGCGCGGACGTCCCACCGTGGCGTGGCCCTACTGGGTGGTCCGGGTGGTGCTGCCGGCGGGCCGGGCGGGTGGGCGGACCGGTGCGACGAGGGTCGACGGTTCAGCTGACGTTTCGTCCGATCCGCCCCGAGGTGGCGCGGGTCGGTGCCACGATGCCGGCAGGGGCACGCCGTCGTGGCCGCCCCCCGCCGAGAGGGGTCGACGTGAGCACCGTCCCGCCGGGCACACCCTGCTGGGCCGACCTCGCCACCCCCGGTCTCGCCGACGCGCGGCGGTTCTACCCGGAGCTGTTCGGATGGACGGGCCGGATCGACCCGGAGCCCGAGGCGGGCGGCTACACGGTCTTCCTGCTCGGCGGCCGGGCGGTGGCGGGCGCGGGACCGCCGGCCATCCCCGACCAGGTGCCGATCTGGTCGACGTACCTGGCGACCGACGACGCGGACCTCGTGGCCGGCCGGGTCGAGCGGGCCGGCGGGCAGGTCGTGGTGCCGCCGTTCGAGGTCTTCGACCGGGGACGGATGGCGGTCTTCGCCGATCCGGCCGGGGCGGCCTTCAGCGTCTGGCAGCCGATGGCGATGCCCGGGGCCGAGGTCTTCGACACGCCGGGCGCGCTGACCTGGACCGAGCTGGTCACCCCCGACCCGGAGGGGGCGAAGGTCTTCTACGAGCTGGTGTTCGGCTGGCACCCGGACGACCAGCAGGTGGGCCCGGTCACCTACACGGGCTGGCGGCTCGGCACCCGGATCGTGGCCGGCATGGTGCCGCCGCTGGGCGACGGGTTCCCGACGGACACGCCCGCGTACTGGTCGGTGTGGTTCGCGGTTGCCGACGCCGACGCGGCCGCCGCCCGCGCCGCCGAGCTGGGCGGCACCATCCTGGTGCCGCCCCAGCCGACCCCGATGGGCCGCTACGCCGCCCTCCGCGACCCCCACGGCGCCCTCTTCAACGTCCTCACCCGCCCCTAACC
>NZ_JBPQTP010000039.1:0-52798 GCF_051386395.1 Micromonospora sp. URMC 106 | reverse complement strand
CCCCCCCCCCCCCCCCCCCCCCCCCCCCCCACCGCTCACCTCAGACCTCTTCGACCGAGCTCGGCTCGCGCCGGGACAGGTCGATGCCCAGCTCCTCCGCGGCCCGGAACACCTCGTCGTCGGTCTCGCGCATCTCCAGGGCCACACCGTCGCTGGAGAGCACCTCGACGTTGAGGCACAGCGACTGCAGCTCCTTGAGCAGCACCTTGAACGACTCGGGGATGCCCGGCTCGGGGATGTTCTCGCCCTTGACGATCGCCTCGTAGACCTTGACCCGGCCCAGGACGTCGTCGGACTTGATCGTCAACAGCTCCTGCAGGGCGTACGCGGCGCCGTACGCCTGCATCGCCCAGCACTCCATCTCACCGAAGCGCTGGCCACCGAACTGCGCCTTACCACCCAGCGGCTGCTGCGTGATCATCGAGTACGGGCCGGTCGACCGGGCGTGGATCTTGTCGTCGACCAGGTGGTTGAGCTTCAGGATGTAGATGTAGCCGACCGCGATCGGGTCCGGCAGCGGCTCGCCGGAGCGGCCGTCGAACAGCTGCGCCTTGCCGCTGGAGCCGATCAGCTGCTTGCCGTCCCGGTTGGGCAGGGTCGACGCCAGCAGGCCGGAGATCTCCTCCTCGCGGGCGCCGTCGAAGACCGGCGTGGCCACGTTGGTGTCCGGCTCGGACTCGTGCGCCTCGATCGAGCGGAGCTGACGCTTCCACTCGGCGTCGTCGCCCTCGACCTTCCAACCGGTCTTGGCCACCCAGCCGAGGTGCGTCTCCAACACCTGGCCGATGTTCATCCGGCTCGGCACACCGAGCGGGTTGAGCACGATGTCGACCGGCGTGCCGTCCTCCAGGAACGGCATGTCCTCGACCGGCAGGATCTTGGAGATGACGCCCTTGTTACCGTGCCGGCCGGCGAGCTTGTCACCGTCCTGGATCTTCCGCTTCTGGGCGACGTAGACCCGGACCAGCTCGTTGACGCCCGGCGGCAGCTCGTCGCCGTCCTCGCGGGAGAAGGTACGCACGCCGATGACCGTGCCGGTCTCGCCGTGCGGAACCTTCAGCGAGGTGTCGCGAACCTCGCGCGCCTTCTCACCGAAGATCGCGCGGAGCAGCCGCTCCTCCGGGGTCAGCTCGGTCTCGCCCTTGGGCGTGACCTTGCCGACCAGGATGTCACCGGGGACGACCTCGGCGCCGATCCGGATGATGCCGCGCTCGTCGAGGTCGGCGAGCATCTCCTCGCTGACGTTCGGGATGTCGCGGGTGATCTCCTCCGGACCCAGCTTGGTGTCCCGGGCGTCGACCTCGTGCTCCTCGATGTGGATCGAGGTGAGCACGTCCTGCTGCACGAGGCGCTGCGACAGGATGATCGCGTCCTCGTAGTTGTGGCCCTCCCAGCACATGAACGCCACCAGCAGGTTGCGCCCGAGCGCCATCTCGCCCTCGTCGGTGCACGGTCCGTCGGCGATGACCTGACCGGCCTCGACGCGGTCGCCCTCGAAGACCACCGGCTTCTGGTTGACGCAGGAGCCGGCGTTGGAGCGGCGGAACTTGTGCAGCAGGTACGTGCGGCGGTGGCCGTCGTCCTGGTGGATGGTGATGTAGTCGGCGCAGAGATCCTCGATGACGCCACCGACCTCGGCGACGACCACGTCACCGGCGTCGACCGCGGCACGGTACTCCATGCCGGTGCCGACCAGCGGGGACTCGGCCTTGACCAGCGGCACCGCCTGGCGCTGCATGTTCGCGCCCATCAGCGCCCGGTTGGCGTCGTCGTGCTCGAGGAACGGGATCATCGCGGTCGCGACCGAGGTCATCTGCCGCGGCGACACGTCCATGTAGTCCACGGCCGCCGGCGGGACGTCCTCGGTCTCGCCGCCCTTACGGCGGACCAGGACGCGGTCCTCGGCGAACGTGCCATCGGCCTTCAGCGGCGCGTTGGCCTGCGCCTTGACGAACCGGTCCTCCTCGTCCGCGGTCAGGTAGTCGATCTGGTCGGTGACCCGACCGTCGACGACCTTCCGGTACGGCGTCTCGATGAAGCCGAACGGGTTGACCCGGGCGAAGGTGGACAGCGCGCCGATCAGGCCGATGTTCGGGCCTTCCGGCGTCTCGATCGGGCACATCCGGCCGTAGTGGGACGGGTGCACGTCGCGGACCTCGAAGCCGGCCCGCTCCCGGGACAGACCGCCCGGGCCGAGCGCGCTCAGCCGGCGCCGGTGGGTCAGGCCCGCCAGCGGGTTGGTCTGGTCCATGAACTGGGACAGCTGCGAGGTGCCGAAGAACTCCTTGATCGCCGCCACCACCGGGCGGATGTTGATCAGGGTCTGCGGCGTGATCGCCTCGACGTCCTGGGTGGTCATCCGCTCGCGGACGACCCGCTCCATCCGGGACAGACCGACCCGGACCTGGTTCTGGATCAGCTCGCCCACGGTACGCAGGCGCCGGTTGCCGAAGTGGTCGATGTCGTCGGCCTCGTAGCCCTCCTCACCGGCGTGCAGCCGGCAGAGGTATTCCACGGTGGCGACGATGTCGTCCTCGGTCAGCGTGCCGGTGGTGATCGGCACGTCCAGCTCGAGCTTCTTGTTGAACTTGTAACGACCGACCTTGGCGACGTCGTACCGCTTCGGGTTGAAGAAGAGGTTGTCGAGCAGGGTCTGGGCGTTCTCGCGGGTCGGCGGCTCGCCAGGGCGGAGCTTCCGGTAGATGTCGAGGAGCGCCTCGTCCTGGCCGGCGATGTGGTCCTTCTCGAGCGTGGTCATCATCAGCTCGGACCAGCCGAACCGCTCGCGGATGCGCTCGGCCGACCAACCGATGGCCTTGAGCAGCACCGTGACGGCCTGCCGGCGCTTGCGGTCGATGCGAACGCCGACCGTCTCGCGCTTGTCGATGTCGAACTCCAGCCAGGCACCCCGACTCGGGATGACCTTGACGCTGGAGAGGTCGCGGTCGGAGGTCTTGTCCGGCTGCTTGTCGAAGTAGACGCCCGGGGACCGGACGAGCTGGCTGACCACGACGCGCTCGGTGCCGTTGATGATGAAGGTGCCCTTCGGCGTCATCATCGGGAAGTCACCCATGAACACCGTCTGGCTCTTGATCTCGCCGGTGGTGTTGTTGGTGAACTCCGCGGTCACGAACAGCGGGGCGCAGTAGGTCAGGTCCTTCTCCTTGCACTCCTCGATCGAGGCCTTGACCTCGTCGAAGCGCGGAGCCGAGAAGGAGAGCGACATGGTGCCGGAGAAGTCCTCAATGGGACTGATCTCGTCGAGGATCTCCGCGAGACCCGAGCGTGCGTGCGGGTCGTCCGCCGACCGGCCCTGCCAAGCCTCGTTGCCGACGAGCCAGTCGAAGGACTCGTTCTGGATGGCGAGGAGGTTGGGGACCTCGAGGTGTTCGGTGATCCTGCCGAATGAAACTCGGCGGGGAGCGAATGCGCTCGACGTACGACTGGTCTTCGCAGGGCGGGAAGCTGCCAAGATGCGTCCTTCCGAGGACCGGTGCTGCAGAACGGCTGGTACGCGTGCACTCCAATGACCCCACCAGAAATATCCACAAACGGACATTTCCGAGCAGGGGTCAAGTCGGAAGGCAGCGCAAACTAGCAGTGTAGCCGAGAGGCTAACCGCTGTCCAGCCCACCCCACAGGTCGTCGCGGAACGTGCCTCGGGACCCTCGAACCGGGTCTCGCCGGGCCGCTCGGAACGCGACGTTCCTGCCGGGCCGCTCGGGTGTCGCGGCGGATGGTGCTGCCGCTGCCATTACCCAAGTGGTGGCCGTTGCAAGCGCGGAAGGTCTTGCTGGTGTCAGCGTGCCTGTCATCCCAGGGCCGCGTCAAGGGCCGGCAACCGGGTCGCCCCGTCTTTCCCACCCACGGGCTAGCGCCGCGCAGCGCGCACTCGCCGACACCGGACGCGGACGCCCTGCTCACCGCCCTGCCGCCGGGGCCACCAAGACGGCGGGCGGCGATCCGCTGTCGGATCACCGCCCGCCGTGACGCGGTGTGCCCCGGCTCACGTGAGCCGGACGCGCGCCTGGTCGACCTCAGGTCACTTGAGGGTGACCTTGGCGCCCTCACCCTCGAGCTTGGCCTTGGCCTTGTCGGCGGTCTCCTTGTTGGCCTTCTCCAGGACGGCCTTCGGAGCGGCCTCGACCAGGTCCTTGGCCTCCTTGAGGCCCAGGCCGGTCAGCTCGCGCACGACCTTGATGACCTGGATCTTCTTGCCGCCGTCAGCCTCGAGGATGACGTCGAACTCGTCCTTCTCCGGCTCGGCCTCGGCGGCGGCCGGGGCAGCGCCACCAGCGGCGGCAACGGCGACCGGAGCCGCGGCGGTGACCTCGAAGGTCTCCTCGAACTGCTTCACGAACTCGGAGAGCTCGATCAGCGTCATCTCCTTGAACGCGTCGAGCAGCTCGTCGGTGCTGAGCTTCGCCATGTCTGGCGTCCTTTCCTGAATCTGTTAGGTAAGAACTGGGTGCGCCGCGGGGCCTCAGGCCGCCTCGGCGCCCTCCTTCTCGCGCTTGTCCGCCAGAGCGGCCGCCGCACGGGCGGCCTTGGAGAGCGGAGCCTGGAACAGGGCCGCGGCCTTGCTCAGGTTGCCCTTCATCGCGCCGGCCAGCTTGGCCAGCAGCACCTCACGGGACTCCAGGTCGGCGAGCTTCGTGACCTCGGCCGCGGAAATGGCCTTGCCCTCGAAGACACCGCCCTTGATGACGAGCTTCGGGTTGGCCTTCGCGAAGTCGCGAAGCCCCTTCGCCGCCTCGACGACGTCGCCCGAAACGAAAGTCAGCGCGGTAGGACCGGTGAACATCTCGTCGAGACCGGAGATGCCAGCGTCGGACGCGGCACGCTTCGCGAGCGTGTTCTTCGCGACCGTGTAGCTGGTCTCCTGGCCGAGCGAGCGTCGCAGCTGGGTGAGCTGGGAAACCGTCAGACCGCGGTACTCGGTCAGCACCGTGGCGCCCGCGTTGCGGAAGCTCTCGGTCAGCTCAGCGACGGCCGTGGCCTTGTCGGCCCGGATCGGCTTGTCCGCCATGTCCCTCCTCTCTCGTTGCTCGAGGCTGGTCACCGTCGTCGGCCGGAGCTTTCGACGGGAGCGGAGGCATCACGAGAACGAGAAAGCCCCGGCGCAGGGCGCACGGGGCGAGGGCCGGAACAGGAGGCACAGTCGGCGGACCGTGCTCAGCACCGATTTTCGCTTACCGCCCTGCGCGGGTCGCCCGTCGTCGCGGGACCTTCGACCGTGCCGGGGCACGGTGACCAGCGGTCTCTGGGTGGAACTTCGCGGCCAAGGTTACGCGAGGAGTGCCCCGACCACCAAATCGCCCGTGGTGGGCCGGGTCACGCCCCCGGGGCCGGTGGCCGCACCGCGGTCAGGACCGGTGGCCGCACCGCGGTCAGGACCGGTGGCCGCACCGCGGTCAGGACCGGTGGCGACCCGGTGGTCAGGGCCGATGGCGGCGCCGCCAGAGGTAGGCCGCGCCGGCCGCCGCGCTCCAGGCCGCGGCCCAGACGGTCAGCAGCGCGACGGTCGACGCGGCCAGGTCGCCGGCGGCGGCCCGCGCGGTCGCCATCACCGGCGGCGCCAGCCACGGCGCCACCGACCCGCTCAGGCCGAGGACGACCGCGCCGACCCCGCCGAGCGCGAGCACCGCGACGCCGTAGCCGGCACTGCCCGCCGAGGCGCGGCTGGCCAGCGCCCCGAGCGCCACCGCCGCCGGTACGGCCAGCAGGTGCGCCCACAGCCCCACGGCGATGCCGAGGGGCACCGAGCGGTCGCCCGGCTCCACCGGGCCGGTGACCCCGCCGACCAGCCAGGGGAAGACCAGCGCGACGGCCACCGTGCCCAGGCCGGCGGCGCCAGCGGCGAGCAGGCCGGCGAGCCGCTCCCGGCGCGCCCCGACCAGCGCCTGGGCCAGCCGGCGCTGCACGTCCGGCTCGACGTCCAGCAGCACCTTGGTCTGCCAGGCCAGCACCGGGAAGAGCACCACCGCCGAGACGCCGTACGCCTCCCCCGGCTGGGCCCGGCCGCCGCCGTAGAGGACGCCGAGGGCCACCAGGCCGGCGAGCAGCGGCGCCAGCGCCCGTCCCGTACGCAGGAACCCGGCCAGCCGCAGCCGGAGCAGCGCGGTCACCGCGCTCCCCCGGGCACCGGACCGCTCGGCTCCGCCGCGCCGACCTCCACGGTCCCCGCCGACGTCCCCTCGGCGGTCCGGGCCGCCGGGGGCGCCTCGGGGCGTACGCGAAGGATGTGATGCCCCTCGGCGCGCAACCGCGCGACGGTGCCGGCGACCCGCGCGGCTGGCACGGCGATCTCGACCACCGCCATCGCCTCGTCGGTCGGCGGCGAGCCCTCGGTGACGGTGCCGTCGGCCACCGTCCAGCGCCGGGCGCCGGGCAGCCGGGCGATCTCGCCGCGGTGGTCGCTGACCAGCACCGACCCGCCTGCGGCCAGCACCTCGTCGATCACCGCGGGCACCAGTTCCCGGGTGGCGGCGTCGAGGCCCTCCCAGGGCTCGTCGAGCACCAGCAGGCCGGGGGGACGCAGCATCGCCTGGGCCAGGCCGACCTTCTGGGCGGTGCCCTTGGACAGCTCCGGCAGCCGGACCCGGCGGAACCCGGTCAGGCCCAGCCGGTCGGTCCAGTGGTCGACCGCCCGACCGGTCGCCGCCGGATCGAGGCCGGCGACGCGCCCCATGGCGGTCAGGTAACGCTCGACGGTGAAGGGCTGGTCGGCCGGGAAGCGCTCCGGGACCCACCCGACGTGGCGGGGCCGGTCGGTCACCCGCCCCCGGCTCGGCCGCAGCACCCCGGCCGCCACCTGGAGCAGCGTCGACTTGCCCACGCCGTTGCGGCCGAGCACGACCACGACCTCACCGGGGCCGACCCGCGCATCGGTTGCCCGCAGCACCCACGGCCCGCGCCGTCGGTACCGCAGCCAGACGTCTTCCAGCCGCACCGGCCGAGCATGCCACAACGGAAAGGGAACGGGGCGCCGCCACAGTGTGGCGACGCCCCGTCACGGGTGCGGTTGCTCAGCCCTCGGCCGAGCCCTCCTGCAGGTTCTTCACCAGGTTCGGGTCGACCGGAACGCCCGGGCCCATGGTGGTGGTGAGGGTGACCTTCTTGAGGTACTTGCCCTTCGCGGCGGACGGCTTGGCCCGCAGGACCTCGTCGAGGACCGCCGCGTAGTTGTCGATCAGCTGGGTCTCGGAGAACGAGGCCTTGCCGATGATCAGGTGCAGGTTGGAGTGCTTGTCCACCCGGAAGGTGATCTTACCGCCCTTGATGTCCGCGACGGCCTTGGTGACGTCCATGGTCACCGTGCCGGTCTTCGGGTTCGGCATGAGACCGCGCGGGCCCAGGATCCGCGCGATCCGACCGATCTTGGCCATCTGGTCCGGCGTGGCGATCGCCGCGTCGAAGTCGAGCCAACCGCCCTGGATCCGGGCGACCAGCTCGTCGGTGCCCACCTCGTCCGCACCGGCGGCGGCGGCCTCCTCGGCCTTCGCGCCGGCGGCGAAGACGATCACGCGGGCGGTCTTACCGGTGCCGTGCGGCAGGTTGACCGTGCCGCGGACCATCTGGTCCGCCTTGCGGGGGTCGACGCCGAGGCGCATCGCGACCTCGACCGTGGCGTCGAACTTGACGTTGGTGGTCTCCTTGGCCAGCTTCACGGCCTCGGCGGGGGTGTAGAGCTTGGACCGGTCGATGACCTCGGCGGCCTTGCGGTAGCTCTTGCTGCGCTGCATGTTCCTGTAACTCCTGTGGTCTATGGCGGGCCGCGACTTCCCGCGCGCCCTCCCACGAACTGGATCTGGCGGTGACCGGGGGGTCAGTCGGTGACGTTGAGGCCCATCGACCGGGCGGTGCCGGCGATGATCTTCTCAGCCTGGTCGATGTCGTTGGCGTTGAGGTCGGCCATCTTCTTCTCGGCGATCTCGCGCACCTGGGCGCGGGTGACCGAACCGACCTTCTCCTTGTGCGGGACGCCCGAGCCCTTCTGCACGCCGGCGGCCTTGATCAGCAGCCGGGCGGCGGGCGGGGTCTTCAGCACGAACGTGAAGCTGCGGTCCTCGTAGACGCTGATCTCGGCGGGGACGATGTCGCCCCGCTGGGACTCGGTCTGCGCGTTGTAGGACTTGCAGAACTCCATGATGTTCACGCCGTGCTGGCCGAGCGCGGGGCCGACCGGCGGCGCCGGGGTGGCCTGGCCCGCCGGCAGCTGAAGCGTGAACGTCTTGACGAGCTTCTTCTTCGGAGGCATGTCTCTTCCTGGGGCTTGAAACTGGGAAAGGTGCCGGCCGCGGGCGCGCACGGTCAGCGCGATGCGACAGCGGCGACGTTCTAGGGTAGCGCAGCGTCCCGCCGCCCCTCCCGCCGAGGTCGAGCGGGCAGCCGGAACGGGTACGCCGGCGGCGGGCCGCCGCCCACCGCCGGCGACCGTACGTCAGATCTTGGTGACCTGGTTGAAGTTGAGCTCCACGGGCGTCTCGCGGCCGAAGATCGACACGAGCACCTTGAGCTTCTGCTGGTCGGCGTTGATCTCGCTGATCGTCGCCGGCAGCGAGGCGAAGGCGCCGTCGGTGACCGTGACCGAGTCGCCGACCTCGAAGTCGAGGACCTTGATCTCGGGCTTGGCCTTCTTCTGCTCGGTCTCGACGGCCGGCGCCAGCCACTTCAGCACCTCGTCGAGGGAGAGCGGGGCCGGCCGGTCGGCCCGGTCGGTCGCGCCGACGAAGCCCGTCACGCCCGGCGTGTTGCGCACGCAGGAGTAGGACTCCGCGGTCAGCTCCATCCGGACCAGGATGTAGCCCGGGAAGACCTTGGCCTGGACCTGCGACCGCTTCCCGTTCTTGACCTCGACCTCTTCCCGGGTCGGCACCTCGACCTGGTAGATGTAGTCCTCCATGTCGAGGCTCGTGATCCGGGTCTCGAGGTTGGTCTTGACCTTGTTCTCGTAGCCGGCGTACGAGTGCACCACGTACCAGTCGCCCGGCGCGTAGCGCAGCTTCTGCCGCAGCTCGGCGACCGGGTCGTAGTCCTCGTCCGGGGCGGGCTCGGTGGTGGGGAACTCCGGCTCGCTGGCGGCCTCGACCGACTCGTCACCAGCCGCCGTCGCCACCGTGGACTGCTCGTCCGTGGTCTCGGCGGTCTCGTCGTACTCAGGCACGCTCGCTCACTTCCGTCACTATCGGCTCAGTCGGCCGGTCAGCTGGGGTTGCCGAAGACCCACAGCACGCCCTTCGCGAAGGCGAAGTCAAGGCCGGCCACGATCGTCAGCATCACCGCGACGAACGCGACCACCACGGCCGTGTAGGTCAGCAGCTCCTTGCGGGTCGGCCAGATGACCTTACGCAGCTCGGCCACGACCTCGCGGATGAATCGGGCGATGCGGCCGAACAGGCCCACGCGGTCGGTGTCCGCCTTGGTCTTCGGCCGGCTGTCGGCCGACTCGGCCTTCGCCCGGGACCGCGTCGCGGTGCCGCCGCGGGAGACCGGCTCCTCGGCGTCGGTGGCGTCGTCGTCGGCCACGTCGTCGACGATCTCGTCGTTCAGACGATCGTCGCCGGCGTCCTCGCCGCGCCGCTTCTTGTCGGCCACTTCGCCCTCCGTCGCGGGATGTCGGGTCGCACGCCGTCGGCGTGCGCAGCGCTTGGTCACGCCGGCCGGACCAACCGTCCCGCGACGGGCCGCGGCCGGCGGATCGGCCGGACGGCCCGAATGCCTCGGAACCACCCCGCCGATGCCACCACCACGGGCCGGACGCCGCCCTGCGGCGGCGCGACCCACGGGAACGGTCAGGCCTGAGGCGCAGGGGTGACAGGACTTGAACCTGCAGCCTGCGGTTTTGGAGACCGCTGCTCTGCCAATTGAGCTACACCCCTGTGCGGCAACGCTCGCCCCGCCCGGTCACAGGACCGCGCAGGGGTCACTTGCCCCACGGCGGACCAGTGTACGGGTAGTCCCGCGACTTTCCCAACCGGTCTGCCCATCGCGCGTCGCGAGCCCGGTCAGCCGGCCGTCCGGACGGTCGCCCGGGCCTGCGAGAGCACCTTTTCGCCGTGGCAGGTCGCGGTCACGTCGAGCCTGGTCAGGCCCTCCTCGGTGATCTCGCGGACGACCGCCGTGACCGCGATCTCGGTGCCCTCGTCGTCGTCGGGCACGACCACCGGCCGGGTGAAGCGGACGTTGTAGTCGACGACGGCGTCGGGCCTGCCGGCCCACTCCGTCAGCGCGCGGCCCACCAGCGCCATGGTGAACATGCCGTGGGCGATCACGCCCGGCAGACCCACCTTGGTCGCGAACCGGTCGCTCCAGTGGATCGGGTTGAAGTCCCCCGAGGCGCCGGCGTAGCGGACCAGGTCCGCGCGCGTCACCCGGAACGTCTTGGCTGGCAGCTCCATCTCAGCCCTCCCCGCGTACGACGATCTTCGACCAGACGGTCACCACCGGCTCCCCGGCCGGCGTGGCGACCTCCGTGCGGATGGTCAGGAAGTCGTGCCCGCCACGGCTGCTGACGTCCTCGACGACGCAGACGCAGACCAGCTCGTCCCCCGCCACCACCGGGCGGGTGTAGGCGAAGCGCTGGTCGCCGTGGACGACCCGGCTGTAGTCGACGCCCAGGGCCGGGTCGTCGATGATCTGCTGACTGGCGGCCATGCTGACCACCACGGGGAAGGTCGGTGGGGCGACCACGTCCGGGTGGCCGAGCGCGCGGGCGGCCTCCGGGTCGTGGTGGGCCGGGTCGGCGGCGCCGATCGCCGTCGCGAACTCACGGATCTTTTCTCGGCCCACCTGGTAGGGGGCGGTCGGCGGATACGTCCGGCCGACGAAGGACGGGTCCAGGGACATGCCGCGAACCTACACGCAAAAAACAATCGCCGATCCGTGCGGGCGGCGGCGGCCGGAGCCGCGCCGTCCGTGCGGATCGGCGATCGGGAAGTGCCAGGGACCGGGCCGGCGGAGCCGGCCGTGGGTCAGCGGGTCTCGCGGTGGACCGTGTGCTTGCCGTCCCGCGGGCAGAACTTCTTCAGCTCGATGCGGTCCGGGTCGTTACGGCGGTTCTTGCGCGTGATGTAGTTGCGCTCCTTGCACTCCACACACGCCAAAGTGATCTTCGGCCGGACATCGGTCGCCTTCGCCACGGCGGAGTGCCTTCCTCGCTACGGGTAACAACTACAGCGCGTCAGCCTACGCGCTGACGACGCGGACATGCAAAGTGGGCGCCTGTGGCGCCCATCCCACCGGCCGCCGGGACCGGCCCGGTGGACGAGAGTAGCGGTGGCCGGACTTGAACCGGCGACACAGCGATTATGAGCCGCTTGCTCTACCATCTGAGCTACACCGCCGTGGCGGGTCCAGCCGGACCCTCTGAGCCCCCTTACGGAATCGAACCGTAGACCTTCTCCTTACCATGGAGACGCTCTGCCGACTGAGCTAAGGGGGCCTGCGCGATCTCCCCGGGGGGTGACGCGCAGGGGATACATTACACGGCCCCGCGGCGGAGATGAAATCGGATCCCCCACTGCCGTGTCCCCGCAGGTCAGGGCACGACCCGCAGCCTGGGCAGCTCCCCGGCGGAGATCGTCTCCGGATCCACCTGGGCGCCGAACCACGCCTCCAGCCGCTCGTACGGCAGCGGCCGGCTGAACAGGAAGCCCTGGCCGATCTCGCAGCCGATGTCCTGGAGCAGCTCCAGGGTCAGCTCGCTCTCCACGCCCTCGGCGACCACGGCCAGGCCGAACTGCTGGGAGAGGGTGACCACCGCGTTCACGATCGCCAGATCGCCCGGATCCGTCGCCATGCCCTGCACGAAGGAGCGGTCGACCTTCACCTCGTGCACGGGCAGCCGGCGCAGGTGGGCCAGGGAGGAATCCCCGGTGCCGAAGTCGTCGACCGACAGCCGTACGCCGAGGTCCCGCAGCCGCCGCAGGGTCGGGATGGGCCGGTCGGTGCCGTCCAGCACCCCGGCCTCCTTGATCTCGAGCGTGAGCCGCTGCGGCGGCACGTCGTACTCGTCGAGCAGCTCCTGCACGCGGGCCGGGAAGTGCTGGTCGGTGAGCGTACGGGCGGAGAGGTTGACCGCGACGGCGAGCGGCTGGCCGGCGTGCGACCAGTCCCGGCTGCGCCGCAGCCCCTCGCGGAGCACGAACTCGGTGAACCGGGCGAGCTGGCCGGTGTGCTCGGCCACCGCGACGAAGTCCTCCGGGGCGACCGACCCGTGGGCCGGGTGCTCCCAGCGGGCCAGGCACTCCACGCCGACGAGCCGGCGGTCCCGCAGCGTCACCTTCGGCTGGAAGTAGACCTCCAGCTCGCCGTCGTCCAGCGCCCGCCGCAGGTCCCCGGCGAGCCCGAGCCGCCGCAGCGACCGGGACTCCAGCGCCGGGTTGAACAGTTGCACGCTGCCCGGCACGGACTTGGCCGCCGTCGCCGCCAGGTCCACCCGTTGCAGCAGGGAGGCGGCGTCGCTGCCGTGATCCGGGTGTACGGCGACACCGACCGCCGTGTCCACGTCCAGGGTGAGCGCGTCGAAGACCATCTCGTCGCGGATCTGCTCGCGCAGCTGCGCGGCCAGTTCCACCGCCGCCTCGGCGCTCTCCAGCCGCAGCGTGACGAGGAACTCGTCCCCGCCGGCCCGGCCGACCAGGGCCGACGACGGGGCGCAGGCGCGCAGCCGGTCGGCGACCTCGACCAGGACCTTGTCGCCGGCGGCGTGCCCGAGCGACTCGTTGACCTGACGCAGCCGGTCGACGTCGAAGAGGAGCAGCGCCACCACCTCGCCGGGCGCCCGGATCTTGACGGCCTCGTCCAGCGCGCCGCTGATCCGCCGCCGGTTGGGCAGCTTGGTCAGCGTGTCGTGGTACGCGTCGTGCCGCAGCCGGTCGACCAGCCGGGAATTCTCCAGCGCCACCGCCGCGTGCGCCGCCACCGTCTCGAACAGGGGCACGTCGGTGCGGACGAAGTAGTTGCTGTCGCCCAGGCGGTTGGCCACCTCCAGCGTGCCGATGACCGCCTGACCGGACCGCAGCGGGATGACGATCACGTCCTTGACGCGCTGCGCCGAGAGCGCCGCACGCAGGTCGCCGTCGGTCGTCATGCCCCGCCCCACGGCCACCGTACGGCCCTGGTCCCGGGCGCGTTCCCGCAGCGCGGGCGGGGTCTTGGCGAAGTCGAGCAGACCCGGGTCGTCGTTGCGCGCGGTCAGCAGCACCTCGGGATGCCGTCCCTGGGCGGGCAGCCAGAGCGTGGCGTACTCCGCCTGCATCAGGGCCCGCACGCGCCCGAGGAGGGCGTCGGGCAGGGTGCCGTACTGGCCGCTCTCGCTGACCGCGCGGCTCAGCTCGTACATGTCGGTGAGGGTGCGGTGCTGCCGGAAGAACTGCGCGTAGGCCCGGTAGACGAGGGCCAGCGCCGCGACCAGGACCGCCAGGAGCAGCAGCGACCACCAGGTGGCGGCGATCAGGATCAGGACGATCATCCCGCAGACGATGTTGATCGCCGCGGCCAGGAGCCCGGGAACGGACTTCCGGAACACCTCCCGGCCGGCCTGCCATCCCTGCAACAGCGTGTGCACACCGGCGATCGCGGTGAGACTCACCAGGATGACCATGCTCGCCGCGGCGATCATGGTGAACCAGGTGGCGGGACCGACGTCGTCCAGCGGCGGGAACGCCTGGAGCACCAGCACGGCCAGCGACGAACCCGCGGCGGCCCGGGCGACGTTGAACCAGAACTTGGTGGCGCCGAAGCGGTGCCGGACGTGGGTGATGACCGCCGCGAGCGTGTAGATCGTGACGACGGTGAGCGGTCGGACGAGGAAGAACGCCAGGACGAGCGGGATCTCGTTGAGCGTCATCCCGATCGACTGACGCCGGACCGTGAAGTTCAGCACCGGCATGCCGGCAGCCACCATGGCCACCAGCAGCAGCGCCGCCAGTGGCCATTCCCCGAAGGGCTCCGGAGCGACCAGGCCGACCACCGTCGCGCAGACGACGGCGAGCAGCGCCAGCGGCCCGGTGATCAGCCAGGCGTACTCCGTCGAGCGGGGACCGGTGCGGCCTCGACCCGCCATGCCGCTCCCCTCACCGGCCGCGCCGGCTTCACATCATCGAAGTCGTGGAACGTCAGCGCGCAGGCATGTTCCAGATGAAGTCCATCGTCTGCGCGTCCCCGAGGTCCCAGACGTCGCCGACGAAGACGCCGCCCGCGAGCGCGCCGAGTGCGAGAAACGAGCCAAGCAGCCGGCCCAGCCTTCGACCAGACATGTTTGCTCCTGTCGAGAAAGTGTCACGAGGATGGTGGAGGTTCCACGATCGTGCCACAAGGCAGGTACCCAGAAAAGCGGTGCGTGCACCGCCGACCCGAGCGTCGGTGACGTTCCGCCGTTCGGACCACCACCCTCGTCGCACCGGGCCAGATCACGCGCCTGCGGAGGCCACCGACCACTTCGTACAGTGCCGAATACGACCTTCGACGCATACCGCTCGGCAGCCCGGTACCGGGGATGTGTCGCCCCGTACGGCCACCGTCCATCGGCCGCCCGGGGCCCGCGCCCGCCCGTCGGGACACGCGCCCGGGCATCGACCACCATACCCGGTCTTGGCCGACGCGCCAGTGCCGCGACGCCATGCGTCCGATCGACGGAGGGCACCCCGGCCAGATTGGCGGATCCGGACAAATCAATGCGCGGCGCGGACGGTGTGAGTCGTATCCGTCGCCCGGCCCGGACAGGGCGGCGGCCCGGACCCGGGCGCCCGCGTCCTCAGCGGCGCGATCGCGGTGCGCTGCACCTTCGTACGATGAGCCCCGTGACGGGGGACGCCGGCGGACACGACGGAACGACCGACCACGTCGCGGCGGGCGCACGGACCGGCGCCGTGGCGGACCGAGCCGGTACGCCGGCCGGGGCGCGCCGCGAGGTGTCCCACCCCTCCGTGGCGGTGGGATGCAGGGTGCTGGCCGCCGTGGTCGTCGCCGCGGGTTGGAGCGGCCTGCTGCTGGTGGTCGGCGGGCGCGTCGTGCCCGGGTGGGCACTGGGTGGCGCCCTGCTCGTCGCCTCGTTGACGCTCGGGCTGTTCCGGCGCCGCGTACGCGAGCCGGCGCCCGGGCCGCGCGGCGCGGGCCGCGGGCCCCGGTGGGCGCTGACGCTGTTGACCGTCGGTACGGCGCTGGCCGGCGCGCTCGGCGCGCTGAACGATCTCTCCGCGACCTACCACGTCCTGACGCCGGACGGCCCCGGCGGCTGCCGGGCCGTCGCGCGGGAGACGTCGTTCCTCTTCGCGGGCAGCGGTGCGGTGTACGAGGTGGGCCCCCTGGGGATCGGCCGACGGGTGGGCTCGTGGACCGCCGACGACGGCTACCGCCCGATCGCCTCCGGCACGTACGAGCTGACGTGGGGCACCGACGGCGGCGTGCTGACCGTCAGCGGTCGTGGCGGTGACCCCGTGTGGCCGGCGCTGCACGAGGTCGGCTGCCGCTGAGCCCGGTTCTTCAGCGTATGAGAGACGCTGGTTCAGCCCGTGGCGGCAGGCGCCTCCCGGAGCAGGGCGGCATCCGGTCGGTCCCGCGTGGTCGGGCGGCGGCAGGGACACCGTGATCGAGGTCAGCGCCTCGGCGATCGAGCGCCGGGGGCTCGGCCGCCGCCCGGAGTCACCTCACCTCACGTACGCGTGGCTACGCGTACCAGATCGTGGGGTTCCTGGTTCTGGCCTCGGAGACCGGGCGCCCGGTGGTCGAAGGTCGGGGGTCGAGGGGCTCACCCGCGTCCCAACCGGGCCCAGCTCCCCTAGGCGCGCAAGCATCTCCGGCACCCGCTCGGCCCACCCCTCCAGGGTTGGACCACGAGGCACGCTACGGAAGCCGCCGCCAGCCTCCGTCGTGGTCGAGGCTTCCGACCGCCGCGCCAGTCCGACCCCGGGACTGGCTTGCCCCGGCCTGCCTTCCGTAACCAGCGACACGCCAGCGCGGAGCCCTCAGCCGGTCCCTACGCACTACGGCCCGCGCCAGCCCGGCAACCGGTGCCAACATCAAAAAGCGCAGGCCCGGAGGAGCTCAGCGGCAAGACCGACCCGCCCGCGTTCTGCTCACACCAGTCGTCAGCGGCTGGACGCAGCTCGACTTGGCCAGACAAACGACAACGGCCCCCGATCAGCATTCCTGCTGATCAGGGGCCGTTGGTGCTCCTGGTGGCGGGTGGAGGATTCGAACCTCTGTAGCTTTCGCGACGGATTTATAGCTTTCGCCCGTTATCAAGGTTGTCGGTGAAAGCTCGCCCAGGTCAGGGCCGTTCTCCCCTATCGCTGGTCCGGACGCACTCCCCCGCGTGCCCGTTGCGTGCCCCTTGGAGGTGCCGGCCGCCCGGCGCGCCCGATTGCATGATCAACCCATTGCTGGGGTTGCCGCAGATTGTGAAGATGAGCCGACCACGCAAAGGAGCATTCATGGCGGACCCGCCCAAGCATCCAGTCGAACAGCCGGTGTTCCGGTCGCTGATGCTGACCTCCCTCTTCTTCGGCGTGGTGTTCGTGTGCGCTGCGCAGGGCGTCTCGAACAGGAGCTTCCTGAGCGGCGTCACGCTGCTGGCGGTGCTGTTCTTCGCCATCTTTGTCATCTCGTTCGGCCTTTACTGGCTGGCATGGGTGCTGAGGGAACACGAACTCTGGCGCGAGGGACGCCAAAGCGAGGAGGGATAGGCCAGGGCTCGTCCCCGCGCACCGCACCCCAATCCGAGCCCCGGTCAGGATCGCTGCGGCGAGTCACGGGAGGGCTTGGTCTTACCCCTGTGGCCGTTGCGGGCCAGATTGGAAGGGTCCTCGCCCTTTCGCGCCCGGTGGAGGAAGGCCGCCACCTCGGCATCCCGGCCGTCGACCGCTCGGGCGTAGTGCCGAGTCGTGACGCTGGCGTTGGATTGACCCAGCCGGCGGGCGTCGACCAGGACGCCCTGCGAATCAGCTACCCAGCTACCGTGCGTCGCCCGAAGGTCGTGGGGGATCAGGTCGGTCAGGCCGGCCCGCTCGACAGCGCGGTCGAATCGGTACTTCCAGCCGTTGTAGCTTTGCGGCCGGCCGGCGGTCCGCCGCTGTCGGCCGGGGAAGAGGAAGGCATCCGGGTCCTCGGGTAGCTCGGCGAGGTGCCGTCGGAGCCGGTCGACCACGAAGGCCGGCAGGGCGAGTTCCCGGCGCTGGTGACTCTTGGGGGTGTCGATCACCGGGCCGCCGGGGAGCTGGGCGACCGACTCGGCGACGGTCATACGGCCGTCTGCCACGTCGACATGCCGACGCCGCAAGCAGAGCGTCTCCCCGATCCGCAGCCCGCCGTAGGCGAGGACCAGGACCAGGAGGTCATCCGGCGGGGAGAGCTCAGCCACGAGCTGGTCGACGTGCTCGGCGGTGAGAATGGTCGGGTTCGGCTCAGGCAGCCGAGGCAGCTTGACACCCCGACACAGATTCCTCCCCAGCTGGAGTAGGCCCACACATGGACCCTCCGTGCCCGTCACGTGCCCGATCGGATGGTCAATCAGGGGTAACGGCGGTCGTGAGCAGCAAGAGACAACGAAGGCCCTTGACTTGCGTTTCCGCAGGTCAAGGGCCTTGCCGTTCCCTGGTGGCGGGTAGAGGATTCGAACCTCTGTAGCTTTCGCGACGGATTTACAGAGCGCCACACCCAAGCCTGCCACCAGCGCGAACGCGGGTCAGCAGGGGTACGGCGACACATATGCGACACGGGAGCGGGATAACGGAGCCGGCACTGGCTTGGCACTGATGCAAGTTGATCGCTGGCGCGAGGTAGGCCGACGGCAGATCGCCTCGGTCGCGTCCCGCCGGCGGTCCACTCTGGTCAGCCTCGGCGCCTATGCTGCCCCCGTGGGACTTGCTGACCTAACCCGCGATGCCGTTCTCGCTGCGATAGCGGAGCACGACCGACTTGGCCGGGAACCCTTCCTAAACCACTATGGCTTTGGTCCGGCCCGTTTGTACGACTTGGTACACGAGGGCCGCCGGTACGACTCAAAGGCGATCGCGGGCGTGGCCCACCGATATGCCACCGGGACGGTGCTGAAGCCGTTCAGCGGAGGAGAGCAGACCGTAGTACCCCGGCTTGAGGGCTTGGGGTTTACTGTCGAGCGCCGAGGAGAGGTCCCGAGCCCAAGGCAACCGCAGGAGATAGCCGGCTTGCAGCACGCATGCCAAGCCATCCTCGATCTTGCAGCCCACTACTCCAAGGACTCCACGCCTGAGATGGCGGATCGGGACGCTCGGTCCAAAGAGCTAGCTGGTGTCTTCAAGACGCTCGTCGGACCACTCTCTGAGGAGCTAGGGCTTGGAGACCTTGACGTCCGAGTTCAGACCGGCGGGCGGCAAGCGAACTATAGCCCTGTTCCATGGGTCCGCCTCTACTCGAAGCAGCACTCTCCAACCGCGATGGAAGGCTTCTACCTGGTCTACCTGTTTGCTGCAGACGGTTCCCGGTTCTATCTATCCTTGAACCAAGGCACCAGCGAGTACCGCTCGGGGGCCATGAGACCAGTCAACGACCGGTCAGTTCTCCTGTCCCGGGCTGCGGAGGCCCGCCGCCGGTTGGAAGACTTTGGCGAGGCTCTACCCGACGCGACTTCCAGGCTGACGCTCGACCTGGCCTGGTCTAGCCTCACTTCGGTAGGCCGGGAAAGCAAGGTTCGCATCCGCAACTACGAGGACGGAAACATCGCAGCCCGCCTCTATGAGTCCGGCCAAGTACCGACGGACAGACAGTTGCTCGGCGACATTGCCACCATGTTGCCCCTGCTCGCGTGTCTCTACGGGTCCGTAGCCAGGCCAGAGATTGCGGCGGGAATCCCGGAAGAGCAGGGCGATGCTGGCGATGACATCGTCAAGATCGCAAAGCGGGCGCGTGGGCGGGCTCAGGGCAGGCAGTTGGACCCGGTTGCTCGCAAAGCTATCGAGGTGCATGCCGAAGACATCGCAGAGTCCTATCTCCAAGAGCGAGACTGGTCCGTCAAGAGGGTTGGCCCGCTCAACCGCGGATATGACCTTGAATGCTGGCACCCAGACGGCCGGAGGCTGCACGTCGAGGTGAAGGGCACGCAGTCGCTCGGGGAGGAAATAGTCCTTACCCCGAACGAGGTCCGCCACAACCAACTTGCCGAAGGCTGCGAAGCCGAACACGCCCTCTACGTCGTGTCCAATATTCAACTGCGGCGCACCCCAGCCGTTCAGGCGTTCGGCGGAGAAGGGCGATGCATCTGGCCTTGGGTTATTGACACCGAGGCTCTAACCCCAACCAAGTACGCCTACCGGCCGCCGTCACAGGAGAAGCCAGAGTAGACAGCTTGACAGTGCGTCAGCAGTCTTAATTCAAGAAGCCCCAACTCCGAGGAGGCGTGAGTGCCGTCGGTGCAGCGGAGTTCTCAGCGAGGAAAACGATGGCCGGCATGGTCAGGGGACATCGCTGAAATCCGGAGAATCGCCGAGACCGTGGAGCGCCTTTACCAGGCAAGGCTGGCGTCTCTTCGCATTGATGAGTCAGGCGAAGATAGGTCCACGGAGGTGCTTGAGCAGCAGATCCGCAACATCCACAACATCTCTGCCGAAAGAGATGTCCACATCACATTCGTCGAGCAGCGCGGGGGAGACTACGAAATCTTGCCATCTCTCGTAATGAAGCTGGAGCACGAGGATAAGGCTACGGGAGCGATCGCCGAACTGATGCCCGAAATCGATCGAAGGAGCGTTCGAAAAATCTCGTTCATTGGCGCAGTAACTCCCAAGGAAAGAATCATGGTCACCCTCTCCAGGGAAGACAGCTATTACGGTGCGGCGCAGGTGATAGTGGAATCGACCGACCCTGGGTGGACTCGTCAAGCGTTCTCCGAGCTGGCCGACGAGATAGACAAGGGCGTACCGCGCTGGGCCTACATGCAAGAGCAGGCAACGCCAACCCTCTTAACATGCTCGCTCACCTCCGGCCTTCTTGCCGCAGGTGTCGCGCTTGCCGCACCCCTCAAGGAGATCGAGGCAAAGACGTTTCTCGCTGGAGTGATCGCCCTCTTGTTGACGGCATTCTTATTCCTTGGCGAGTCCGTCAGGAACTGGTTTTTCCCTCGCTTCGAAGTTTTAGGCGAGGGGGCACAACCATCAGGAACTAGACGGTTGGTGGCACTCGGTCTCGTGCTAATATCTGTACCCATTGGCCTTTGGGTGAATATGGTCTCCTAGCAGGCAAGAGCCAATCACGCACGTCCAGCCACCAGGATGCCTGCGAAATATGCCTCCGGCCCGTCGAATGATTGTCCGGCCGGAGCTGAGCAACGGATGTCATAGCACTGCAGCGCCAAGCCCAGACTCCAAGGTTGACTTCAATTGCCGGCCATGCCAGGAGCACCCCGGCTATCGCCCCATGCTGGTGACCGCGCCCGCTACTGCCGCTCGTAACGCCTCAACCTTCCAGGGCGGGTTCGCGTAACCGATCACTCGCACCAGGGCTGTCCCGACTCCCTCGATGCCTGACAGCCAGTCGCCATCGAGGACGCAGCGGTCCGACGGCTCGACGGCCCTGACTTTCGAGACCACAAAGCTCGCGGCCGTGGCCTGCTGATACGCGATCGAGCGCCCCACTCTCCGACACGGATACGGCACAAAACTCTTCCTCGGCCGACTCGGTTCATCCGCGTGGTTGAGTGTCCGCTCTCTCGTATTGCGGCAAGATGCCCGGGTGAAGAAGTTCGACCGAACTACCTGGCTGTTGATCGCCGGCAGTGCGGCGTGCACCGTCGTCGCCATCATCTTCAGTATCGCTGCGTGGGCAGTGGCTAACAGTCCGTCGAGCGGACCCGACCGCCCGAAGGTCACCGATTGGATCCAGGCGTGGGGCAGCGTTGGCGGCGTGATTGCCGGTCTTCTTGCCGCCACCGCTGCCGGGCTCCTGTTCAGGTTCGAGCAGAGGCGAGCCGAGAAAGCTGAGCGGCAGATTGTGGAGGAACGCGCCGAGGCCGCTCTCAACGTGGCACGAGCGGTTGTCGTCAGCGGTGCGTCGTTTGGCGGCTACGGCGTCAACGTTGACCCGCACCTCAATTCAGTGAGTCTCAGTATCCGAAACTACAGCTCCCATCCGATCCGAAACGTCACCATCGTCGTCACCCTGCCGACTGGCTTCCACCACGTGATTCAGCCGCCGTATGACGTCATCGGACCGGGCGAAGGACACACGGTCGACAAGCGTTACTCCGTAGGAATTCAGGCACCAGACGACTACAAGTTCCATCAGGAAAAGGCACTGGTCACCGTTTGCTTCATTGACAACACAAACCAGGCGTGGCAAAGGACAAGTAGCGGGGGTGTGGAGCGGACGACGGTGCCGTACCCACTCGTCGAAGAGGCGCGCGACTCAGGAGGCACCGTCTGGGATGAATCGTCGGCCTGATAACCCTCGCCGCGAGGAGGAGCAACCTCAGCGGCTGGTCTATGGCTCCCGCTTCGCAAAGATCGGGACTGCTGTCGGCCAGGCCCTCGGCCGCTGCGGCCGACCTGCGCCACCTCTCGGCTGTGCCGCCTGTCGCGCCGAGCCGTAAGCTTCTCTGATGCTCACCCATGTTTGCCCACACTGCTCGGCCTACTCGCTGTTCAAGATCGTTTGGTCCGACGAGGTCCGTTTAGGCGGATACATGTCGGCGAAGGTCAAGCACGTGTCAGCCCTGGTATGCGCGGCCTGTAGTCTACCGATCTCAGGCGTGCTCGATGAGGCAAGGTCAACAATCGAGCGTACGTGGCCGGAAACCGTGGGCGGAAAGAGTTTCCCAGACGTTCCTGCCCAAATAGCCGAGGCGGCAGACGAGGCACACCGCTGCTTCAGCATCAAGGCACACCGAGCCGCAGTGTTGCTCGCCCGTTCCGTGATTGAGGCAACAGCTAAAGAAAAGGGAATCACCAAGGGGACCCTCTTGGCAAAAATCGACGAGCTTCACAAGCAGAGCTTCATCCGTGAGCACATCAGGGACGGGGCACACGAGGTCAGGCACCTCGGAAACGACATGGCACACGGCGATTTTGTTGAATCAGTGGACTCGGGAGATGTGGAACTTGTCCTCACTTTGATGGGCGAGGTGTTGGAAGAGGTATTTCAGTCGCCCGCCAGGGTTGAGCGAGCCCGGCAAAAGCGGTCTGCCAAGGCACCCGGAGCCGCTACTTGAGTGGCTTGCCGATCTCCTCGTGGGTAGTTGCAGGCGCTCCACCTTGCCCCTAAACGGGAACAAGGTGGAGCGCCTACCGGAACGGCCCTGGCCATTATTTTGCACCGGTACGCTCAATCAGCACGCCGGCTATCTCGCTCATGCTCGTGATCACCGCGTCCGCGCCGGCGGCATGGAACGTCTCGACCTTGGCCGGCCGATTCGCGTAACCGATCACCCGCACTCCGGCCGCCCGCGCTCCGTTAATGTCCGAGAGCGAGTCGCCGACCAGAATGCACCGGCTCGCCGGCTCGCCGACAGCGCGTACGGCTTGCAGGATCGGTTCCGGGTTGGGTTTCATGCGGTCCGGGTCGGCGTACGCCCGGCCGACCACCGGCGAGACGTATGCGGCGAGCCGGTGCGCCGTCAGGTACGCGCTCACCGCACCGGCCGTGTTGTTGCTGACCACCGCCACCGGCATCCCGGCCTGCCGTGCCGCCACGATGACCTCCCGGCCGTACGGCGTTGGTTCGGCAGTCTCGACGGCTCGGCGCTCGGCCGCGCACAGCGTGTCTTCGACTACCCGCGTGACGCCCTGGTCGCCGGCCGCGCCGGTGCGGCGGAGCACCTCAAGTGGGTCCGGCTCGCTGGCGAGGTCCGGCGGCACGTCGACCCCGTGCCGCCGGAGCACGTCGACCAGCTCGGCGGCGACTTGCGGCGCCGGGTAGCCGGCGAAGATGCTGCACACCGGCCCGTCGAAGTCGAGCAGCACCGCGCCGACCCCGGCAAGCAGTCGGCTGAGGTCGGCGGTCATCAGTCGTACCGGTAGGCGATGGTCGACCACATCGAGTCGAACCACTGGCGGGACGCCTGTACGAACTGCGTGCCGTGCGAGGTGTCGTCGTCGGTCACCGCGTAGTGGAACAGCGGCACGTCCTTGCCCATCAGGTCGTAGATCGCCATCGGCTCGCCCTTGATCGAGACGGTGCGCTCTACGACCGGATAGAAGCCATAGAAGACCTCTTCGCCGTTCAGGATGTAGAGCTTGAACAGTGGGGACGCTCGGTGCATCCGCACCTCAACCGTGGCCGATCGGATCAGACCGAGGTCGCCCAGCTCGGTGACCTGATCGATGATGCCGTCCGCCGCTCGCCGGGTGATCCGGTCTGCACGTTCGCGCACGGCGGGGTCGTCGGCCTGCGTCTCGGCCCGTGAGGGCAGCGCCATCGGCACTGTCATGTCGGAAATCAGGACTCGCACGGCGATCGTTTCCGGCGCGAGCCGGCCCACGCGCACCTTGTCGAGCGCCTCGGCGAGTGCGTCGCGCAGCGTCTCGCCAGAGAACCCGGCGAAATCGATGGTGACGTGGGGCCGCTCAAACGCGGCCTCGATGTGCGGACGCAGCTCAACGGCTCGCTGAGTCTGCGCGCGGACGAACGCGCCGCTTCCCTGCCGGGACACGATCAGGCGTTCTGTCCGAAGTAGGTCTAGGGCTCGCTTGACGGTTTCTCGCGCCACGCCGTAGCGCGCTGCTAGCTCGGGCTGTGACGGCAGCTTGTCACCGGGGGCAAGTCGGCGCGTGAGGATGGCCGCGCGCAGCTTGTTCGCGATCTGCTGCGAAGCCTGTTTCGGGTCGTCGGGGTCTAGCTGACCGAGGAAATCAAGGTTCTCGCTCACTCGCCCACGGTAGCTCTGACTAGCCAAGTTAGGAAAGTTCGCCGCGCCACCTTGACCTGGCTAGCCAAGCCGGCCTACGGTCATCTCACGGACCTGGCTAGCCAGGTCCGACAAGCCGGTCGGACGCCGGGGATGGCAGCGCTTTGCGCTGCGCGCCTACGAGCCGCCGTGTCTGGTCGTTCCCGGACAACTGCATCGGGCCGCACCTCCCACCGAAAAGGTGCGCACGGCTCAGATCCGTGCATCTCATCCCCTAGTCATGGCGCGGCGGCGCGGATCGTTCCTGGTCCGCGCCGCCGCGCTTCCCCCGCTCGCACCGACCGCTGGAGGTTCCCGTGCGGAAGCGCCTTGCCCTCTTTACCGCCGAGCCGACCGCCGCCGACCTGGCCGAGATCGAGGCGGAGTGGCCGCTGATCGCGGCCGAACTGGACGTGCTCGACGCCGAAATCACCATGCTGTACGCCGAGGACCACGGCGGCCCGACCGTCCTGGACTGGAGGCGGCTGCGCCGGGCCGAGGCCCGCGTTACCCGCGCCGCCGCCGAGCTGGCCGCCGGCAACCTTGCCGGCCCGCACCGCGCGGCCTGATGTCCCGTATTCGCGCCGCCTACTTCGATCCGGACGGGGCGCGGTACGGCATCCCCACCTACTGGTGGCGAGGTGCCCCGCCCGGCTACGCCACCCGCCGCCAACTCCGCGCCGCCGGCCTACGGCCCGGTGGTCAGCCGGTCGCCGCTCAGGTGCTCTGGCAAGGGGTCGGCGGCACCCGCGCCGCCTACCTCTACCGGGTCGACCTGGCCCGCCCCAAGCGCACCGCCACCCCCGCCCAACGCGCCGCCATCGGCAAGGCGCTGACCGCCCGCCGCACCTGCCCGACCTGCGGCACGGTCCGGCCCTACTACATCCCGCGCTCGCTGGGCGAATGCCTCGCGTGCGCCTTCCCCCAGGAGGACGCAGCATGACTGCCCCCACCATCAACGGCACCCGCTACCCGCAACCCATCGACGCGCTGTTGCCCGCCGCCCGCGCCCTGGACCTGCCCGAGGGGCAGACGTTCCCGTCGCGCAACCGGCTCATGCGAGAGTTCCGCATCGGCGCGCCGAAGGCTGACGAACTGCTCGCCCGGCTCAAGGCCGAGCACGCGCAGCGCACCCGCACCGAGCAGACCCGTACCGCGATGATCGTCCGGGGCGCGCTCCTGACGCCCCCCACCGACCCCGACCCGGTGCCGCTGGACTACGCCGAGCCGATCGGCCCGCACCCGGCCCCCGCGCCGACCGCACCCGAGCGCACCCCGCCGGCCGACCCGACCCCGACCACCCCGCCGAAGATCGTGCCCGCCGAGCCGGCCGGGCAGGTCACGACGGTCGGTCACCCGGACACGCCCGCCCCGACCGCGCCGGCCCGTCCGGCGGTGGTGTGGCCGGTGATCCTGCTGGCGCTGCCGGCGTTCGTGGCGATCTGGGGCGGCTGGGTTGGCCTCGGCGGACTCACCGGATTCGGGAAGGTGAACCTGCTTCCCGGCATCGGGTCCGGCTGGACGATCGACACCGCGATCACCCTCCCGATCGGCGTCGAGACGTACGGCGCGTACGCCCTGTATGTGTGGCTGTCCGGGCGGGTGCCGGACCGGGCACGCCGGTTCGCCAAGTGGTCCGCCATCGCATCCCTCGCGGTCGGCGCGCTCGGCCAAGTCGCCTACCACCTGCTCGTCGCGGCCGGTATGACCTCGGCCCCATGGTGGATCACCACCGCCGTCGCGTGCCTCCCTGTCGCGGTGCTCGGCATGGGCGCCGCCCTCGCACACCTCGTCCGCTCCCACGACTAGCCCCGCCCGGCGGCACGGCCCTCGTGGCCTGGAAACCCGCGCCGTGCCGCCGGCCCTCAACCCCTCAGCCGAAACGACCTCAGGAGAGAACCCCCATGTTCGCAGATCCGACCGGCGCACACGCCGCCACCTTCGCCGCCGTGTTCGTCGCCCTCTACGTCGCCCACCAGGTCGCGGACCACTGGGTGCAGACCCAGCACCAGGCCGACTGCAAGGGCCAGCCCGGCTGGCCGGGCCGCATCGCCTGCGCCGCCCACGTCGCCACCTACACCCTCACCGCCGTCGTCGCCCTAGCCGCCATGCTGCTCGCGACCGGGCTGCGGCTGGACCCGTGGGGCGTGGCGGTCGGGCTGACCATCTCGGCGGTGTCCCACTACATCGCCGACCGGCGCACCCCTCTCAAGCGCATCGCCACCGCCCTCGGCGCAGCCCAGTTCCACGCCCTCGGCGCACCCCGACCCGACCGCGACGACAACCCCTCGCTCGGGACCGGCGCGTACGCCCTGGACCAGTCGTGGCACATCGCGTTCCTGTTCGTCGCCGCCCTGTTCTGCGCGGTCTGACCGCCCCCGTCCCCACCGGCCCGAACCCGGTCCGGTGGGGCGCGGAGGCCGCCAGACCCGCTGGCAGCCACAACAGAGGGAGAACACCTGTGAGCACGCTCGTCTGCCACACCTGCGGTAACGACAGCTACTGGCGCAACGCCCGCCAGGACCGCAACGGCAACCAGACCGCCACCTGTGGCAACTGCGGCGCGAGGGTCCGCAGCAGCGGCGGCACCTCGATGGGCACCGTCACCGGCGGCATGAACCAGACCCGCTGACCCGGCCCGGCGGCACGGCACCAGGCCTCAGAAACCGCGCCGTGCCGCCGGTCCTCATCCCCCGACCCGTACGGATCAGATGGAGGAACACCCATCATGACGTCCCCCCGAGATGACGACCGATTCGACTGGCAGGCCGCAGAAGCCGATCTCACCGCCGGCCCGGATGCGGAGGTGGTCGACTTGGACGCCGCCCGGTCCCGCCGGGCCGGCGTTGACGCTGACGACCTGGACGAGACCGACGCGGCCGGCGGGCCGGTGCTGGTCGACAGCGTCGAAGCGCAGCGACGCCCGCGGTTCACGCTGGCCGGTTTCCGTGACGCGGAGCGTCGGCCGATCCTGCCGGGCTGGCTGCGCTCCCGGTCGGAGTTCGCCGGCAACCTGGCGTGGGCGGTCGGGCTGACCGGTCACGGTGTGCTGTACCACGGGCTGCGGCTGCCGAAGTACGCCGGCAAGCTCGCGTGGCGCGCCCCGGTCGGGGTGCACCGGGTGGCGAGCGGCTACGGGCGGTGGCTGTTCGACCTGGAAGGCGAGCCGGTCCGGCAGGCCGTGGTGCGCGCGGCGGTCACCCGGCCTGAGGAAGCGAAGACGTACGAGATGTTGTCGCGGCGTCGGGACCGGCGGGTGCGGTGGCGGGGGTTGACCGCCGTGCCGGCCGCCGTGGTGCTGCTGGCCGGTGTCGGCGGGGTCCTGCTGGCCCCGACCGCCGTCCAGGTGGCTGCCCTCACGGTCGCGGTGGTGGTGTTCGGGGTGCTCGGCGCGCCAGCCGATCGGCCGCTGCTCGACACCGCCGTGGTCCGTAACCCGGTTACGCCGCTGACCTCGGATGAGGTGGTGCGCGCCCTGGCCGCCCTGAACATCTCCGGCATCAACGCCGCGCTGCGGCGGGGCGACACCGGCAAGCGGTGGTTTCCCGCCCCGATCACGCGGGAGAACGGCACCGGGTGGCGCGCCGATGTGGAGCTGCCGCGCGGCGTCACCGCTTCGGCGGTGGTGGAGAAGCGTGAGGAGCTGGCCGCCGCGCTCACCCGGCCTCTGGGCTGCGTGTGGCCCGAGGCCAACGCCGAGGTGCACCCCGGCCGCCTGGTGCTGTTCGTCGCCGACAAGGACATGAGCCGTAGCAAGCAGGGTGCCTGGCCGCTGCTCAAGTCGGGTGCGGTGGACCTGTTCAAGCCGTTCCCGTTCGGCACCGACCCGCGTGGCCGGGCCGTGACGCTCACGCTGATGTTCGCGTCGATGATCGTCGGGTCGATCCCGCGTATGGGCAAGACGTTCTCTCTGCGCCTGGCGATGCTCGGCGCGGCCCTGGACCCGCGTGCGTGGGTGCTGGCGTTCGACCTCAAGGGCACGGGTGACCTGTCGCCGCTTGAGCCGGTCTGCCACCGCTACCGGGCCGGTGACGAAGACGACGACATCGCCTACGGCCTGGCCGCGATGCGCGAGGTGCGCGCCGAGCTGCGCCGCCGGACGAAGGTCATTCGGGAGTTGCCGCGTGACCTGTGCCCGGAGAACAAGGTCACGCCGGACCTGGCGAGCACGAAGCGCCTCGGGTTGCAGCCCATCGTTATCGGCGTTGACGAGTGCCAGGTGTGGTTCGAGCACCCGAAGTACGGCGACGAGTTCGAGGAAATCTGCACCGACCTGATCAAGCGAGGTCCGGCCGCCGGTATCACGCTGATCCTCGCCACCCAGCGGCCCGACGCCAAGAGCCTGCCCACCGGCATCAGCGCCAACGCGGTGCTGCGGTTCTGCCTCAAGGTCATGGGCCACACCGAGAACGACATGGTGCTCGGCACGTCCATGCACAAGTCCGGCATCAAGGCCACCATGTTCAGCCGCCGCGACCGGGGCATCGGCTACCTCGCCGGTGAGGGCGACGACCCGACCATCACCCGCACGTTCTACATCGACGGCCCGACCGCAGAGCAGGTCATCCGCCGAGCGCGAGCGCTGCGGGAGAAGGCCGGCACCCTCACCGGCCACGCCGCCGGCCAAGCCGTCGACACCACGGCGGTCCGGCGAGACACGCTGCTGGACGACATCGCCGCCGTCATGTCCGACAGCGAGTCGAAGCTGTGGTCCGAGGTGGTCTGCGACCGGCTGACCGGGCTGCGGCCCGAGGTCTACACCGGCCTTACGCGGGAGCAGCTCACCGCCGCGCTCAAGCCCTACGGCGTCACCACCGGCCAGGTATGGGGCACCGACCCGGCCACCGGCAAGGGCGCGAACCGGCGCGGCATCGACCGCGCGCACATCCTCACCGCGATCACCAAGCGTGACCGCGAGCAGGGTGGGCGGGCCGCCGGCTAACCCCTCCGATTGCCGCTAGGTCTAGCGGCCAGCCCCGCTAGACCTAGCGGCACCACTAGCGCCCAATCCGAAACCTGATCAGCGCCCTAGCCCCTAGCGGCGTCGACCCTCCACACCCTGAAAACGGCCTCAGGAGGCGAATCGTGGTCACCCTCGCCCTGCTAGCTAGCCTCGCCCTCGCCGGTTACGCAACGTGGTAACTGATCATCTGCTACGCGGCCCCGTTCGGTCGCTGCCGCCGCTGCAAGGGAGCCGGCGAGCGGCGCGGCCGGATCATCCGACTCACCCGCGACTGCCGCCACTGCGGCGGCACCGGCAAGCGCGTGCGCGTCGGCCGCCGCCTCATCGAGCACGCCCGCACCGAGTACCGGGCCGGCAACCAGTGACCCGCCGCACCGCCGCCGGCCACACCGACTGGTGCGGCCGAGACCACCGATGCGGCCTCGGCGAGCACCGCTCCGACGAAATCGTGGTCGACATCGCCGGCCACGCCCGCGCCGTGCTGGTGCGGGTGCGCACCGCCGCCGGCCGCGATCACGCCGAGGTGCGCGTCAGGGTCGCGCTCGCCCCCGGCGAGCTGGCCGCCCGCCGCCAACTGGTCGGGCTGCTCGGCGACGTGCGCCAAGCCGTCACCCGCGCCGCCATCGCGGCCCGGACCCGACCGAGAAAGGCCACCCGATGACCGACCTGTTCACCCTCGCCGCCCTGGTCGCTGACCGTCTGGACACGATCAACGGCCGCAGCCGCGTGGAAACCGGGCTGCGCATCCTCAAGGTCACAGAAGAGGCGGGCGAGGCTGCCTCCGCGTGGATCGGCACCATCGGCCAAAACCCCCGCAAGGGCGTCACCCACACCACCGCCGACGTAGCCGGCGAATTGGCCGACGTGGTGCTCACCGCCCTGATCGCCATCGCCAGCATCGGCCACGACCCGCGCCAGGTCGTCACCGCGTGCGTGGGCAAGGTCGCCGCCCGCCTGGACACCGCCTATGGCCCACCCGCCCCGCGATGACCTCCCGGCGCTGCGGCCATTGGATCGGCACCGTCGGCCGCTACTGCCACACCACCGAAGGGCTACGGCCCTACCTGCAAGGGCTGCGCTGCCCCGCCCACACGCCATCGGCGCTGGCCGGGCGGCCCGAGCCCCCGTCGACACCACTGCACGCCCCGACCCCACCGGAAGGGAGCACCATGCCTACCGCCGACCTGCTCACCGCCGCACTCGCCCACGCCGAACGCGGCTGGCACGTCTTCCCACTACGCCCCAACGACAAGCGGCCCGCGTTCCCCGACCACCCCGCCGACGACTGCACCGGCCGCGACCCGCGCTGCCGCGCCGCCGGCCGTCACCTCGGATGGGAACCCCGCGCCACCTGCGACCCTGACCGCATCCGGCGGGCGTGGTCGACCCGGCCCTACGGCATCGGCATCGCGTGCGGGCCGTCCCGGCTCGTGGTGGTCGACCTGGACGTGCCCAAGGGCAACGCCCCGACCGGCCCGACCGGGCTGGACACGCTCGCCGAGCTGGCCGCCGCGCACGCCGCCGGCATCGACGCCACCTACACCGTGACCACCGGGCGGGGCGGCACGCACCTCTACTACCGGCACCCCGCCGACGGGCCGGCACTGCGCAACACCGCCGGCGCCCTCGGCCCGATGGTCGACACCCGCGCCACCGGCGGCTACGTGGTGGCCGCCGGCAGCACCGTGGCCGGTCGCCCGTACACGGTCGACCTGGACACCGACCCCGCGCCCCTGCCGGCCTGGCTCGCCGCGCTGCTGGCACCCGCGCCGCTGCCGCCGCAACGGCCGGTCATGGTCGCCCTGCCCGGTGGCCGGGAACGCGCCTACGTGTGGGCCGCTGTGGAGCGGGAGTGCGCGCGGGTCACCACCGCCCCGGACCACCACAACGACGCCCTGTACCTGGCGTCGGTGGCTCTCGGTCAGCTTGTCGCGGGCGGTTCGCTGTCCGCCGACGAGGCGTCTACTGCGCTGGAACACGCGGGGATTTCCGTGGGGCTGCGGCACCGGGCGGTGCTGCGGACTATCGCGTCAGGGTTCAGGGCCGGTGCCCGCCGTCCTCGGCAGGTGGCGGCGTGAGTGAGTCGCTGAACGTGTTGGAGCTTTTCGCCGGTATCGGCGGGCTGTCCCTCGGATTGCAGCGGGCCGGGATGCGGATCGTCGGTCACGTCGAGATCAACCCGTTCTGCCGAGCCGTCCTGCACAAGCACTGGCCGGAGGTGCCCTGCCATGACGACGTACGCACCGCCATCACCTGGTGGCGCTCCACCGACCGGCCGCGCGTCGATGTCGTCGCCGGTGGCTACCCCTGCCAGCCCGAATCCCTGGCCGGGCCACGGCGCGGCACCGACGACGAACGGTGGCTCTGGCCCGAGATGGCCCGCGTCATCCACGCCATTCGCCCCCGATACGTCATCGGGGAGAACGTCCTCGGCCACCGCACCCGGGGACTTCGTTTCGTGCTCCGAGACCTCGAACGACTCGGATACACCCCCACCCCCGGCGTTGTCCGCGCTTGCGAGATGGACGCCCCACACCCACGACCAAGGCTGTTCGTCCTGGCCCACGCCAACGGCCAGGGACGGCCGGCGCGGCGCTGGCTGGAACCTGCCTGGACGGCCCCTGTCCGAGCGAGCCGGTGGCCCACTGAACCCCGAGTGGGTCGAGTGGTTGATGGGCTTCCCGGCCGGGTGGACCGAGTTACCGCCCTCGGCAACGCCGTCGTCCCCGCCGTCGCCGAACGCATCGGCCGCATCATCCTCAACCACCACGAAAGCAGGTGACCCCATGACACCAGCACGTCTGCACCTGGTCACCGACCACCCGCAAGCCACCGGCGAGGAAACCGCGGGCGGCCCGCTGTGGGATGTTCCAGTGCCCCTGACCGGCGCTGCCACCGCGCCACCGCCTTTCCCGCTCGACGTGTTCCCCGGCTGGCTCGGCGACATGGCGACCGGCGTCGCCCGGTTCACCGCCACCGATCCCGCAATGGCCGGCACCCTCGCCGTCGCCGTCCTGTCCGCGTGCGCGGGTGGCCGCCTAGAGGTCGAGCCGGTGGCCGGGTGGCGCGAGCCGGTGAACGTGTTCGCCGCCGTCATCGCCGGCCCCGGCGAACGCAAGTCACCCGTTCACCGGGCGATGACCGCGCCCCTGTTCGCGGCACAGTCCACGCTCGCCGAGGCCATGCGGCCGAGAATCGCCGAGGCCGCAGCGCTGCGGGACATCGCCGACCGGCAGGCCGAACAGGCCAAAGCCCAAGCAGCGAAGGCCACCGACCCGGCCAAGCGCGACGACGCCGCCGCCGAGGCGGTAGCCGCCGCCATCGCCGCCGAGGCCATCACCGTCCCCGGCCTGCCCCGGCTGATCGTGGACGACGCCACCCCAGAAGCCCTCATCGGCCTGATGGCCGCCAATGGCGGACGGATGGCGATCATCTCGGATGAGGGCGGGATCTTCGACACCCTCGCCGGCCGCTACTCCGGTGCCCCGAACCTTGACCCCTACCTCAAGGGCCACGCCGGGCAGCCGATGAGCAACGAACGGCAGACCCGCGAAGGTGCGTCGATCGACAAGCCCGCTTTGACGGTGTGCGTGATGGCGCAACCGGTCGTGCTGCGCCAGTTCGGCGGCAACGCCGGCCTCGCTGGCCGAGGACTTCCCGCCCGGTTCCTGTTCGCGCTGCCCGCGTCGATGGCCGGATACCGGCCCGTCGACACGCCCCCGGTGCCCGAGCAGGTGACCGCCGGCTACCGGCACCGCGTTCACGACCTGGCCGCCACCTTCGCCGAGTGGGAAGACCCCGCCGTGGTCACCCTCACCGAGGACGCCGGCAGGGTGCGGCGGGCCGCCGCCGAGGCCGTGGAAGCCGAGCTACGGCCCGGCAGGAGCCTGCACGACATGCGGGAGTGGGGCAACAAGCTCTCCGGCGCGACGCTGCGGCTGGCCGGGCTGCTGCACGTCGCCCACCACCCCGCCGACGCCTGGCGACGCCCCATCGACGCCGACCGCATGGCCGACGCCGTTCGCCTGGCCGAGTTCTTCGCCGCCCACTACCGGGCCGCCGTCGCCACCATCAGCGCCGACGCCACCACCGAAACCGCCCGCCGCGTCCTGGCCATCGTCACGGCCAAGGGCATGACCACCTTCACCCGCCGCGAGCTGCACCGCCGCTGTCACCGGCAACTACCCCGCGCCGCCGACGTGACCGCCGTCCTGGACGTGCTCACCGCCCACGGCTGGATCCGCGCCACCGGCACCGGCACCTATGAGGTCCACCCCCGCGCCGCCGACCTCACCGCCGGGGGTGGTGACAGCGGTGACACGGTGACAACCCCGCCCGCCGGCCACGTTTCCGCAGCTCACACCACCTGAACCCCTGTCACCACCCCTCCATGACAGGGCGGTGACAGCGGTGACAGTCCCCGGCGGCTGTCACCGCTGTCAACACCTGTCACCGCCACCCGGCGACAGTCCGAAACCACGGCTGACCAGCACAAACACCCGACCAACCGACCGATTGTCACCGTGTCACCGCCTCTCGGCCCTTCCCGGCCGCGACCGAGCCGTCGGCCACCCACCGGCACCCGGAAACGGCCCGCTGAAAGCCACACAGACGGATCGGCCCTATGCCTTACCCCAACCCTGCCCAGATCTTGCGTCTACGGCGCTCTCAGCGGCCCGCTCTACGCCGTTTCGCGGCGATGCCTCCCCAACCCTCCACAAGTAACCAGCACCGACCCGAAAGGCACCCACGATGCGAATCAGGCTGCACGGCACACCCGCTGAAACAGCCGCAGCGCTCGACGCCATCGCCCGAGTGCTGCGCATCCGCTCCGTCTCCCGGCCCTACCCCGACCGCCGATCCCCAATGTTTCAGCGCATCTACCTCGACGCCACCCCGAGGGAGGACACCCGCCGATGACCACCCGCCGCACCCCGACCGGGAACCTCCTCACCCTCGCCGAGGTCCTGGACGAACTCCGCGTGCCTCGGTCGACCTTCTTCCGCTGGAAGGCCACCGGCCGCGCACCCAAGACCATCAAGTACCCGAACGGCAGCCTGTACGTCCGCCGTCGCGACCTGGACAACTGGCTCAACGACCACGAAGAGGCAGCATGAGCACCTACGACGTCCGCGTACACGGCATCCTCAAGAACCAACTCGCCAAGGGCTACTCCTACGTGGTCCGGTGGAAGGTGGCCGGCCGCGCGTTCCGCAAGACGTTCGCGACCCGCGCCTTGGCCGAGAGCTACCGATCCAAACTGGTCGTAGCCCAGCGGGAAGGCGTCGCGTTCGATGAGGCCAGCGGCCTGCCCGAGCCGATGGCGCGGGCGCTCAACACCCGATCGTGGTACGAGCACGCCGTGGCCTATGTCGACATGAAGTGGCCGCGCGCGTCAGCCAAACACCGCAAGGGCATCGCCGAGACGCTGGCGACCGTCACGCCGGCCCTGCTCGCGACCGACCGGGGCGTACCCAGCGACAAGGCCCTACGTGCCGTGCTCTACGGGTGGGTGTTCAACAAGGCCCGTCGCGACGCCGGAGAGCCGCCCGCCGACCTCGCCGCCGCCGTCCGCTGGCTGAAGGGCAACACCGTCGACCTGGCCGCGCTCGCCGACGCCGCGTTGGTCCGCAAGGCTCTCGACACGCTAGCCCTACGGATGGACGGCGGTCCCGCCTCGCCGAGCACCATCGCCCGCAAGCGGGCCGTCTTCTCCGGCGCACTCAAGTACGCGGTCGAGCTGCGGCTACTCGACACACACCCGATGTCCCTGGTGAGCTGGACCGCCCCGAAGACGGCGGATGAGGTGGACCGCCGGGCGGTGGTCAACCCCGATCAGGCACGGGCGCTACTCGCCGAGGCGGGGCGGGCCGTGCCCGAGCTGGAAGCGTTCTTCGGATGCATGTACTACGCCGCGCTGCGGCCCGAGGAAGTGCTCCACCTGCGCGAAGACGAGTACGAGCGGCCCACCCAGCGTGGGGGGTGGGGCGTGCTGCACCTGACCGGCTCGACGGTGGCCGTGGGCCGAGACTGGGGCGACGGAGACGACACCGCCGAGGATCGAGGGCTGAAACACCGGGCGAAGACGGCCACGCGAGATGCGCCGGTGCCGCCGCCGCTCGTGCGGCTACTCGATCACCACATCAAGGAGTACCCGCCCGGATCGAACGGCAAGCTGTTCGTCACCCGACGCGGCCCCGGCGGACGGTACGTACCCACTGCGGGCCAACCGATCCCGAACAACACGTACGGCAAGGCGTGGCGGGACGCGCGGGCAAAGGTGCTCACGCCGGCTCAGCAAAGCTCACCGCTGGCCCGGCGTCCCTACGACCTTCGGCACGCCGCCGTGTCGCTCTGGCTCAACGCCGGAGTACCGGCTACCCAGGTCGCCGAGTGGGCCGGACACAGCGTGCACGTCCTGATGCGGGTGTACGCGAAGTGCGTCTACGGCCAGGAGGAGGCCGCGCGCCGACGAATCGAGGCGGCACTCAAAGAGGGTTTTTAGAATGTGTCCGAGATCACTATTGACTGTCAGCGCGTCACTCAGAGTCCCGACCCCCGAGGCAACTATGCTGCCGCAATGCAGCGAAGCGTTCGCATCGCGGCAGCGCCTGTAAAGCGGTAATCGGCGATGAATATCCGTCGAAATCGGACGGGCCTCGGTAACTCTCCGTGCACTTCTATAGCGCGCTATATAACTCTCCGTGCTTGCAACGCGTGGCCTGGCGCGCTCCAATCAATGGGCGACGCGGAGAGTCGGCAAGGCTTCGACCACGAAAAGCGGCACCCGGCTGGACCCCGGATGCCGCTCCGGCTCTCTGCTTCGAAATGCCCTGGTGAGGTCATGAGAGCAAGGAGGCCGCGTGGCGAAGCTAGCAAGACCGGTGACACGAAGCAATGTGCAGCGTCGCCGGAGCAAGAGACGGTGTAGCCACCCGACCGACTGGGTGAAGGCGCTACCGGGAGCACTCACCGGCCTCGCCATGGTGATCGGGGCCGTGACCGGTCTCCTGCGGCTGTTCCTCTAGCTACCGGTCGGCGACACGCATGCGACACAGCCAGCGAGATTGAGCGGGCTGGAGCAGGACCGAGTGAGACTCACGAAAGAGGCCCTTGACCGGCGTTCGCGCTGGTCAAGGGCCTCTTTCTGCACCTGGTGGCGGGTAGAGGATTCGAACCTCTGTAGCTTTCGCGACGGATTTACAGTCCGCTCCCATTGGCCGCTCGGGCAACCCGCCAGGGCACCCCACCGCGTCGCAACGCGGCGGCGGAAGCAAGGATAGCGGCTCCCCCCGGCAGGAGCGCAACCGGGTACCGTCAGGGGGTCGTACCGCTGGTCAGCGGGGGACACACGACCACAAACCGCCGGACAGCAGGAGCATGAGCATGGCAGCCAACCCGTCGTTCGACATCGTGAGCAAGGTCGACCGCCAGGAGGTCGACAACGCCCTCCGCCAGGCGGAGAAGGAGCTCGCGACGCGGTTCGACTTCCGGGGCACCGGCGCCGAGATCTCCTGGTCGGGCGAGGAGGCGATCAGCCTCCAGGCGGAGACCGAGGAGCGGGTGCGGGCGGCGTTGGAGGTGTTCAAGGAGAAGCTGGTCAAGCGGAACATCTCGCTCAAGTCGCTGGACGCCGGCGACCCGCGCTCGTCGGGCAAGACTTTCAAGATCGACTGCAAGGTCATCCAGGGCATCGACTCGGACAAGGCCAAGGCGATCAGCAAGAAGATCCGCGACGAGGGCCCGAAGGGCGTCCAGGCGCAGATCCAGGGCGACCAGCTCCGGGTCACCGGCAAGAAGAAGGACGACCTCCAGGCCGTCATCGCGCTGCTCAAGGGTGAGGACTTCGGCGTCGCCCTCCAGTTCACCAACTACAGGTAGTCGTGAGGCGTGGCGCTGGCCAGAAACCTGGTTACGCCCCGTGACGTACGCGAACATGTTCGCCGCCGGTCGTCGTTCGTCATGCCCTGGCTGACGTTCGACGACCCTGGCGGCGGCCTGGGCTGACGCTGTCCACGAGCAGACTCCGCCAGCACGGCCGGACGGCTGACATGAGCTTGGGACCGGACACGGATCTCGGCCTCAGGCTCGGTGTCGGCTGGCGGTCGAGGCACCGGCGGGACGGCCACGCTCTGCGTGGCGGATCTCCATGCGCCGGTGTCGACCGCTGCGTCAAGCACGAGCAGTCCAGCCGACCGGTACGGGATGGGTAGCGGTACTCGTGCGGCCGGGTGGGACCTACGAGATCCTGCCCTCGTGCCTTCCATCGATGGCGAGCTGATCTCCAGGTCAGCGGTGCCGCTGCAAGCTACCGGCTGCCTACCTTGAGCAGCCGGCCACACTCGCCCAGCACGAAGGTCACCGCTTTGGCGCCGAGGTGGCCGTTCGGCCCGCGCCGATGCGATCGGCTGTCGATCTCGACATGGCGCGGATGGAGCGTCGTCACGGGGACGGCGGTTCTTGCCGGAGTCATGGCGGGATGCGGCGTCTCAGAGGATTCACCCGCACGCACCGCCGAGGCTGAAGCGAACGCCCGGGACGTGGTTGCCCAGGTCGTCGCCGATCTCCAGGTCCGACCCAACTCCCACCCACGTACGGCCGACGAGATCGGCCGGACACTGGCTGGTCGTTCGGAGGCCGACCTGATAGCGATTTCGGGATCGGACACCGCCCGTCCTGGCGGCGTCACCGCCGTGCTCCGAATCGCCGGCAGGGGCACGGACGGCTCGTGGCTGGAACCGGAGTGGGTCGTCGAGGACTTCTGCTTCGAGTTGCGCTTCGCCCCCACCGCTCCGACGTCCCCACCGAGCGTCCCCTGCCCCTCGCCCGCCGCCAGGCTGGATTTCCCCCCGCCTGCCAGGCCGAGGGTGCCATCGCCGGACGAGTTGCGTGCTGCGCTCTCGGCGACCGCCGCTGACGAGGCCGGCGTACGCGCGGCGCTCGCCAGGCTCTCCGTCGACGCCACAGTCCGGGTCGACGTGGCGACGGGGAGCGGGGCAGTGGGCGTGGCGTTGCGCTTCCCGCTTGAAGAGAGTGGGCGGTACGGATGCGTCTTCGCGCGTATCCGCACCGGGAGGGTGGAGGCATGGCACCCTGCCGACGTCCAGACGCAGCCAGGGGAGTTGGCCTGCCTGGCGGCAGAGAGCCTCGTCGGATCCGGCATGCGGCCCCCGGGGTGAGGTGAGACCTCGCCACGTGGTCGTCGGCGGCGGTGGTCGGCTCGTCCCGGCCTGCGGAGTGCTGCTCGCGCCCGCACCCCTCGACGGCGGCGAGTCGAGACGCCGGCAAGGCAGACGCGCCGATCGGTGCCCCCGTTCGTCGGTGAACTGCTGGTTCGGGACCTTGGCCGAGGTCGCTGCAGCCGGGGTTGTCGGAGGAGGCTGCCAGAATGGCCGCCGTTCGACCGGCCGACGCGAGAGTGGTGGATCCATGGGCAGTGTCCTGTCGTTCATCCGGGTGACCCCGGAGGAACTGGACCGGGCGATGGCGGACCCGGAGTGGGCGATGGAGCGGGTGGTCGACGACGAGGACCGGCCGGATTGCTACCTCGACAAGGCCTGGGCCGGCATCCAGTTCCTGCTGGACGCGGCGGGGGTGAGAGTCGACCTCTACGAGGACGGCGACGTCATCGACGAGGAGTGCACCCTCCTCGCGTGGGACGCCGGCATGGTCGCCGACGCCGCTCGGGCGCTGAGCGCGGCGCCGTTCGAGGTGCTGGCCCGTCACTTCGACCCGGAGCGGATGACCGAGCGGAAGGTCTACCCCCAACTCTGGGACGACGATGACCTCGACTACCTGGAGCACCACCACGCCGAGTTGGTCGAGTTCTTCGCGGCGACGGCCGCCTCGGGCGACGCCGCGATCCGGTACTTCAACTTCTGACGCCGCCGGCGCGGGGAGCGCGCGGCGCGGCGACCGTCAGCCCGCGGCGGGGGTGGCCGGCCGGGGCGCGCGTGCCAGGGTGAGGACGACGGCGAGGGAGGCGGCCGCCGCGCCGGTGATCACCACCGCCATCGGGACGTCGCTGCCCTCGCCGCCCAGTCCGACCAGCGGCGCCGCCGCCGCTCCGACCACCGACTGGATGGCGCCCAGCAGGGCGGCTGCGGTGCCCGCGTGGGCGGCGTGCCGATCCAGGGCGAGCGCGGTGCCGTTCGGCGTCACCATGCCGAGCGACCCGACGAAGACGAACAGTGCCACCACGACCAGCGGCAGGGCGTCGAGCAGTGCGCCCGCGAGCACCCCGACGGCGGCCAGCACTCCCACCCCCAGCGGCGTGAGCAGCAGCCTGCGGGGCTCGAAGCGGTCCAGCAGGCGGGCGTTGACCTGGCCGACGGCGACCAGGGCGAGCGCGTTGACACCGAAGATCAGGCTGAAGGTGCCGGCCGAGACGCCGAAGACGTCCTGGAAGACGAAGGACGACCCCGAGATGTAGGCGAACAGCCCGGCGAAGGCGAGGCCCTGCGCCAGCGCGTACCCCAGGAAGATCCGGTCGGTGAAGAGCGCGCGGCCGGCGGCGGCCGTGGCGGCGAGGCCGCCGGTGCTGCGCCGCGTCGCGGGCAGCGTCTCCGGCAGCCGCCACGCGACGGCGGCGGCGAGCAGTGCGCCGATCACCGCGAGGGCGACGAAGACGGTACGCCAGGAGCCGAAGCGCAGCACCAGGCTGCCGAAGGCCGGCGCGGCCATCGGGGCGATGCCGAAGACCAGGGTGAGCCGGGAGAAGTACTTCGCGGCGTCCCGCCCGGCGTAGAGGTCCCGGACGACGGCGCGGGCGACCACCACGCCCATGCCGCCGGCGAAGCCCTGGGCGAAGCGCGCCGCGGCGAGCGCCTCGGCCGACGGCGCCGCCGCGCAGACCAGCGACAGCAGGGTGTACGCCCCGACGCCGACGAGCACCGGCCGGCGCCGCCCCCAGCGGTCGCTGAGCGGCCCGGTGACCAGTTGGCCGAGCGCCATGCCGATCAGGCAGGTGGTCAGGGAGAGCTGGATCTGCGCCTGACCGGCGGCGAGGTCGCGGGTCATCTCGGGGAACGCCGGCAGGTACGTGTCCAGGGAGAGCGGCCCGAACGCGGTGATCGTCCCGAGCAGCACCAGCAGCACGGCGGCGGCCCGTCCCGTCGGCGCGGCGACGCGCTCGTCCGGGCGTACGGGCGGCGCGGTGGCGTGCGGCATGGAGGTCCCCTCGGTGACGGCTGGCCCGCTTACGATAGCTCTGCCTACAGAGTTGTTGAAGCGTGGAGAGTGCCCTGTGACGGACGAGACGGTCGACCAGCTCGGCGCCGCCCTCGGCGACCTGCACCGGGTGCTGCGGCGGGCGGCCAGCCAGCGGGCCGGCCGGGTCGCGCTGCCCGACGCCCAGGTCGAGGTGCTCCGGTTGGTGCAGCGACAGCCGGGGATCGGCGTCCGTGCGGCCGCCGATCGGTTGGGCACCGCGCCGAACACGGTCAGCACGCTGGTCGGCGAGCTGACGGCCGCCGGGCTGCTGCACCGCGAACGCGACCCGGTCGACCGGCGGACCGTCCGGCTGGAGCTGACCGACGCGGCGCGGGAGCGGATCGCCGCGTACGGGCGGCACCGGCGCGACCTGCTCGACGCGGCGCTCACCGAACTGGACGACCCGGACCGGGAGGCGCTGCTCGCCGCCGTGCCGGCGCTGCGTCGCCTGGCCGACCGGGTGACGCGGCAGCGCTGAGGCGTCGCGGCGGGCGGGTGCAGGCCCGCGCCCGGCGGCGTAGCCGGCGCAACCGGCCGGGTTCGGCGCCGCCGTCAGGGACGGGGTTCGCCGCCGCTCAGGCGCGGACGAGCTCCTCGGCGCGTACCGCGGTGGCCTCCGCGCGGGCGATGGGCCCGGCGGGCAGGGCCGCGATCCCGGCCCCGACGGCGACCGCCGCCCCGGCGAAGAGGAACGCCCAGGGCACCCCGCCGGCGTGGTCGACGATCAGGCCGGCCACCGCGCCGCCGGCGGCGCTGGCGCCCACCGACATGGTCACCACCCAGGTGTACGCCTCGTTCAGCATGCTCGTCGGCGAGACCCGGCCGACCAGGGTGTTCTCCAGGGTGAGCGCGGGGGCGATCGTGGCGCCGCCGATCACCAGGGCGGTGCCCAGCGCCGCCGGGGTGGGCATCACCGCGAAGACGGCGAAGCTGGCGGCCACCGCGGCGAGCAGCCACGCGAACTGCCGGGTCATGTTCCGGGCCGGCTTGCGGACGCCGAACCAGAACCCGCCCACCGCGCTGCCGACGCCCCAGACCGCCAGCAGCACGCCGGCGAGGCTGTCGGGGTCGTCGGAGGTGTAGTCGGTCGCGAACGCCGGCACGGTCACGCCGGCCGCCCCGAAGGCGATGCCCAGGCTGCCCACGCAGAGCAGCAACGCCGGGAAGCCGGCGACGCGCAGCGGCCCGAGCCCCCTGGTCTGGTGCTCGCGCGGGTGCGGCTGCCAGCCGCGCATCACCCGGCCCAGCGCCACCGCCGTGGTGCCGACGAGGGTCACCACGGCCGAACCGACCAGGGCCGCCCCGGCGTCCGCGACCAGGATGAAGCCGGCGACCAGCAGCGGGCCGAGCACGAAGACGATCTCGAAGAGGGTGGTCTCGGCCGCGAGCGCGGTGTTGCGCAGGTGCCGCCGGCCGGAGGCGGGCGAGGTGAGGTCGTTCCACGCGCCCCGGATCGCGGCGGTCAGCGGCGGGTACGTGGCCCCGGCCACGCCGGAGGCCACGAAGACCAGCGCCAGGCTGCCGGCGTCGGAGCGGGCGGACCAGAGCAGGCCGAGCAGGGCCAGCGGGTGGGCGACCGCGGTGCCGAGCAGCACCGGGCTGGGGCCGATCCGGTCGGCGATCCGGCCGGCCACGGGGCTGAGCGCGGCGCCGGCGAGGGCGTAGATGCCCCCGGCGACGGCCGCCAGCGAGTAGCGACCGGTGACCTGCTCGACGACCAGCAGCAGCGCCAGCGGCGTCATCCCGATCCCGAGCCGACCGATGATGCCGGTGACCAGCAGCATCGGCGCTCCGGGGATCCGCCAGACGCCCAGGTACTGGCGCAGTGCGGCCACGGTCGACCTCCAGGGGACATGTAATGAGCGGGAAACGTTTCGACCCTAACGCCGCGCGCCGGGCGGGCGAAACGGTTAACGCGGTCACACAGCGGTCCGCCCGCGCCCGGGAGACCGGGCACGGGCGGACCGGGTGATCAGCGCCTCAGCGCGGGAACCGCGCCGGGCCGCCGCTCACGGCCAACTGCTCCAGGCGGGCGACCCGCTCCTCCATCCGCGGGTGGGTGGAGAAGAGGGCGGCCACGCCGCCGCCCCGGAACGGGTTGTCGATCATCAGGTGGGCGGTGCTGGTGAGCTGCCCCTGAGCCGGCAGTGGCCGGCGCTGGGTGCCCATGTGGATCTTCCGCAGGGCGCTGGCCAGCGCCAGCGGGTCGCGGGTCAGCGCGGCGCCGGAGGCGTCCGCCTGGAACTCCCGGCTGCGGCTGATCGCGAGCTGGATGATCGTCGCGGCGATCGGGCCCAGGATGATGGTGAGCAGCAGCACGGCCGGGTTCGGGGCGTCCTCGTCGTCGCCGCCGCCGAGCGGGATGAACCAGGCGATGTTCGCCAGCGTGGTGACGATGCCGGCCAGACCGGCCGCCACGCTGGAGATGAGGATGTCCCGGTTGTAGACGTGCGACAGCTCGTGCCCGATCACCCCGCGCAGCTCGCGCTGGTCGAGGATCTCCGTGATCCCCTGCGTGACGCAGACGGCCGCGTGCTGCGGGTTCCGCCCGGTCGCGAACGCGTTGGGCTGGGACGTCGGGCTCACGTAGAGGCGCGGCATCGGCTGGCCGGCCTCGGTGGCCAGCTCGCGGACCATCCGGTACAGCTCGGGGAACTCCGCCTCGCTGACCGGTTGCGCCCGCATCGAGCGCAGCGCGAGCTTGTCGGAGTAGAAGTAGGTGACGCCGTTCATCGCCAGCGAGAGGACGACGGCGATGACCAGTCCGCCACTGCCGCCGAACCAGTAGCCCACCGCCAGGATCAGCGAGGTGAGCAGGCCGAGCAGCGCGGCGGTCTTCAGACGGTTGTGATGCACGGTCACTCCTTCGGTGCACGGACCACGCGGGATCCGCTGACCGGTTCAACAACCCGGTACCCGCCAACCATCCGTCTCATGACTGTGAGTTGCCTGGGATGTCCGGAGTCGCCCACCGGCGATTACCGCCGCGAACACCGGGAATCCGGGCGCGGGAGCCGGTTGCCGGGAGCGCTCAGCGGGCGGCGACGTCGAGCACGAGCTGCGGGGCGAAGCCGATCACCACGGCGACCACCGTCGCCACGACCAGCACCGCGCCGACCGTCCGCGCGCGCACGACCGGGGCGGCCGGAGACGCGGGCGAGGCGGCCGGGGCTGCCCAGAGGGCGGCGGTGAGGCGCAGGTAGTAGGCGAGGCCGATCACCGCGTTCACGGCCACCACCACGGCCAGCCAACCCGCGCCACCGTCCAGCAGCGAACGGACCACGGTCACCTTGGCGAAGAGGCCCGCCAGGCCCGGCGGCAGCCCGGCGAGCCCGATCAGCGCCAGCCCGAGCGCCGCCGCGCGCCACGGGTGCCGCCGGCCCGCGCCGCGCAGGTCGGCCACCGTGCCGCCGTCCGCGCCCGCCGGGCGCAGCGCCACCACGGCCGCGAAGGCCGCCAGCTCCAGCACCACGAAGAAGACGGCGTACGCGACGGCGGCCGCGTACGCGGCGTCGCGGGCGTCGGTGGTGCGCCCGGCGGCCAGCGCCAGCGCGCCGAGCGGGGCGAGGATGTAGCCGGCCTGGGCCACCGAGGACCAGGCGAGCAGCCGGACCGTACGCCGCTGGCGCAGCGCCACCAGGTTGCCGACGGTCATCGTCAGCACCGCGAGCAGGGCGAGCACCGGGCCGGTCACGTCGGCCGGCAGCGCGTGCCGCACGACGGCGAGCAGGGCCACCACGCCACCCAGCTTGGAGGCGGTGGACAGGTAGGCCGCCACCGGCAGGGGCGCGCCGTCGTAGGTGGCCGGGACCCAGGCGTGGAACGGCACCGCGGCCACCTTGAACGCCAGCCCCAGCACGACCAGCGCCACGGCGGCGGTGGTCAGCGGCAGATCCAGCAGGTCCGGCCGGTCGGCGAGGAGCGCGCCGATCCGGCCCAGGTGCAGCCCGCCGGTGGCCGCGTAGAGCAGCGCCGCCCCGAGCAGGGTCAGCGTCGTGGCGACCACGCTGACCACGAAGAACGTGACGGCCGCCTCGGCGCTGGCCAGGCTGTCCCGGCGCAGGCCGACCAGGACGTAGAGCGGCAGGGTGAGCGTCTCCAGCGCCACGATCAGGGTGATCAGGTCGCCGGCCGCGCCGAGCACCACGCCGCCCGTCATCGAGCAGGCGAGGAGGAAGGCGTACTCCCCCGCCGGCGACTGCCCCGCCCGCAGCAGCGGCCCCGACAGCGCGAGCACGCCGAGGGTGAGCAGGGCGACGACGACGGCGACCAGGGCGGCCCGGCCCCCGAAGACGTACGAACAGTCGGGGCCGACGCAGAACGTGCGCCGCTCCTCCCCGGCGCCCACCAGGGCCGCGCCGAGGGCCGTGGCCACCGCGCCGGCGGCGGCCGTCGCCAGCGTGACCCGGGCCCGGGCGACCAGCAGGTCGGCGAGCAGCACCAGCACGGCCGTCCCGGCGGCCAGGTACGCCGGGAGCAGCGCCACGTTGTCGACGCTTTGCACCACGCTCACGCCGGCACCTCGCCGCGTCCGCTCCGCCGGCCCGCCTCGCTCATCGCAGCACCTCCACCAGGGCGTCGACCGGGGCCTCGGCGACGCCGAGCACCAGGGTCGGGGCCAGGCCGACCGCGAGCGCGAGCAGCACCAGCGGCGCCCACGCGACCAGTTCCGCGCGGGCCAGGCCGGGGGCCAGTCGCCCGACCGCCGGGCTGGGCCGCCCGTGCGTCACCCGCCGCAACAGCCGCAGCAGGTACGCCGCGGTGAGCGCCCCGCCGACCGCGGCCAGCACGCCGAGGGTGGTCCAGAGCGCCCCGCCGACCTCGACGGCGGCCACCACCGCGAACGCCTCGCCCCAGAAGCCGGCCAGCCCGGGCAGGCCGAGCGAGGCGACGGCGGCGAAGCCGAGCAGCCCGGCGAGCCGGGGCGCGGTCTCCCGCAGCCCCGACAGCTCGTCCAGCGACCCGGTGTGCGTACGGTCCTTGATCGCCCCGGCGAGGAAGAAGAGCAGGCCGGTGATCACCCCGTGCGCCACGTTGCCGATCAGGGCCGCCTGGATGCCGGTGGCGGTGAGCGTGGCCACCCCGAGCAGCACGAAGCCCATGTGCCCGACGCTGGAGTACGCGATCAGCCGCTTCAGCTCGCGCTGCGCGAGGCAGACCAGCGAGCCGACCAGGATGGCCGCGACCGCGAGCACGCCGAGCACCGGGGCGGCCCAGCGGGCGCCCTCCGGCGTCACCCCGACCGCGATCCGGATCAGCCCGTACGTGCCCATCTTGAGCAGCACCCCGGCGAGGATCACGCTGCCGACGGTGGGCGCCTGGGTGTGCGCGTCGGGCAGCCAGGAGTGCAGCGGCCAGAGCGGGCTCTTCACCGCGAAGGCCAGCCCGAGCAGGGTGAAGGCGGCGAGCTGGGTGCCCCGGGACAGGCCGGCCCCGCCGGTGAGCGCCACGATGTCGGCGGTGCCGGCGGCGGCCACCACCGTGTAGACCCCGACCAGCAGCAGCACCGAGCCGAGGAGCGTGTAGAGGGCGAACTTGCGGGCCGCCCGCCGCCGGTCCGCACCGCCCCAGCCGGCGATGACCGCGTACATCGGGAGGAGGACGACCTCGAAGAAGACGAAGAACAGCACGAGGTCGAGGGCGAGGAAGGTGCCGAGGATGCCGACCTCCACGACCAGCAGCAGCGCCACCAGCGCCCGCCCGCTGCCGCCCTCGGGCGCCCGCCACAGCGTGTAGCCGCAGCAGAGCAGCGTGAGCAGGGCGGTCAGCACCACCAGCGGCCAGGAGATGCCGTCCACCCCGAGGTGGAAGCGCAGGTCCAGGCCGGGCACCCAGGGCAGGTCCAGCCGGTGCCACGGGCGCACGGCGGGAGCGCCGGCCGCGTACGTGGTCCACGTGCGGTCGCCGAGGAAGAGCAGCGCGGCGGCCACCAGGGTCAGCGCGGCGACGGCCGTGCCGACCACCCGCGCCGCCCGGTCCCGGGGCGTCGCCGCCACCGCCAGCGCGCCCAACGCCGGCAGCGCCAGCACCGCCACCAGCAGGAACTCCCCCAGGTTCATGCGGCCCCTCCGATCAGCGCGGCCGCCAGCCCGATCAGCAGCGCGCCGGCCAGCACCCCGGCGGCCGCGCGCGGCAGCGCGGCCCGGTGCAGGGCCGCCAGCCCGCCGCCGAGGCCGCGCGCGGCCCGGCCGCTGCCCTCGACCGCGCCGTCCACCACCACCTCGTCGGCGGTACGCGCCGCCCGGGCCAGCGCCTTGGTCGGGCGTACGACCAGGGCGTGCTGGACGTCGTCGAGCCGGAACGCGGCGGCGAGCACCGGCCGCAGCGGACCGAGCGCGGTGGCCGGGTCGGCGGCCGGGTCCCGCCGCCAGCGGGCCCAGGCGAGCCCCGCGCCGAGCACCAGCAGCGCCAGCGGCAGCAGCAGTTCCGGGCCGACGTGGATCAGGGCCTGCTCCCCGGTCGGCTCGCCGGCGGTGGGCGGGGGCAGCAGCCGGCGGGCGAAGGCCCGGGCGAAGCCGGCGAGGCCGAGCAGGGCGGCGGGCACGGCGAGCAGCAGCACCGGCCAGCGCATCACGGCGGGCGGGTCGTGCGGGTGGGCCAGCGGGATCCGCGTCTGGCCGAAGAATGTGCGCAGCAGCAGGCGGGTGGCGTACCAGGCGGTGACCGCGACGCCGACGAGCCCGGCCAGCCAGACGAGCCAGCCCACCCAGGACGGTGCCGGGCCGGCGCTGTGCAGGGCGGCCTCCCCGGCGGCGGCCAGCACGCCGTCCTTGCTCCAGAAGCCCGACAGCGGCGGCACCCCGGCCAGCGCCCCGAGCCCGACCACCGTGCACCAGAAGGTGACCGGCATGCTGCGGCGCAACCCGCCCATGCGGGACATCAGCGTGGTGCCGACGGCGTGGATCACCGCGCCGGCGGCGAGGAAGAGCAGCGCCTTGAACGCGGCGTGGGTGAGCAGGTGGAACAGCGCGGCCGGCGTGGAGCCGACCGCCAGGGCGCCGGTCATGTAGCCGATCTGGGAGACCGTCGACCAGGCCAGCACGCGCTTGAGGTCGTCCTGCGCGGTGGCGGCGAACGCGCCGAGCAGCAGGGTGACCGAGGCCATGACGCCCAGCACGGCCAGCGCGACGGGCGTCGCCTCGAACAGCGGGTAGAGCCGGGTCACCGCGTACACGCCGGCGGCGACCATGGTGGCGGCGTGGATCAGCGCCGAGATCGGCGTCGGGCCGGCCATCGCGTCCGGCAGCCAGGTGTGCAGCGGGAACTGGGCGCTCTTGCCGGCGACCCCGGCGAGCAGCAGCAGGCAGGCGGCGGTCAGCGTGCCGGTGGCGTGGTCGTGGGCGAGCACGTCCCCGATCCGGAAGGTGCCGGCCGAGACGCCGAGCAGCGCGATGCCGAGCAGGAAGCCGACGTCGCCGACCCGGGTGACCAGGAACGCCTTCATCGCGGCGGCCGGCGCCTCCGGCAGCCGGCGGTCGTGGGCGATGAGCAGGTAGGAGCAGATGCCCATCACCTCCCAGCCGACCAGCAGCAGGATCAGGTCGCCGGCGACCACCACCAGCAGCATGGCGGCGGTGAAGAGGCTGATCTGCGCCGCGTACGGCGGGTAGCGGTGGTCGGTGTCGACGTCGTCGTGCGGGCCCCGGCGCAGGTAGCCGATCGAGTAGACCTGCACGGCCAGGGCCACCGCGGCGACCGCGACGGCGACCAGCGCGGCGGCCGGGTCCAGCCGGACGCCGAGGGTCACGGTCAGCCCGCCCAGGTCGACCCAGGTGGTGGACGCCTCCGCGGGCCGGTCGAGGGTGACCAGCAGGGCCACGGCGAGCGCCAGCGCGCCGGCCGCCCCGGCCACGCCGAGCGCGATCGCCACCCGCCGGGCCCGGTCCCCGCCCGGCCCGGCGCCGCGCGGCGAGGGCGGCAGCAGCAGGCCGAGCAGACCCGCGGCCAGCGGCACGGCCGGCAGCAGCGCGCCGAGCAGGGTGGTCGTGCTCACCGTTCCCCCTCCGGTCGGTCGACGGGATCGGCGGCGGCCCGCACGGGGCCCCCGGCCGCGACCGTCTCCGCCGCGCGCTCGGTCAGCGGAACCTCGTCGACGGCGACGCTGGCCCGCAGCCGGTAGAGCTGGAGCACGATCGCCAGGCCGACCCCGATCTCGGCGGCCGCCAGCACGATCACGAAGAGCGCGAACACCTGCCCGCCGTGCGGCAACTGCGCCCGTACGGTGGTGTCGGCGGTGACCAGGATCAGGTTGACCGCGTTGAGCATCAACTCGACGGCCATCAGCACCAGCACCGCGTTGCGTCGGCGCAGCACGCCGTAGACGCCGAGGCCGAACAGCAGCGCGGCGGTGACGTACGGGATGACCGGCCTCACCGCGACCGCCCGCCGTCGCCGCCCGGTCCGCTCCCGGTGACCGCCGTACCCGACCGGTCCGTGGCGGGCCGGCCGGCGCCGGGCTTGCCCGTGCCGGACCGGCCGGCGCCGGGCCGATCTGCCCTCGGCCGGCCGATGTCGGGGCGGGAGAGCACGATCGCGCCGACCAGGGCGGCCAGCAGCAGCACCGAGAGCACCTCGAACGGGAGCACCCAGCTGCGGAAGAGCTGGTCGCCCAGGCGTTCCGCGGTGCCCGCGTCGGGCAGCTCCACGGCCGTCCAGCGGTAGGCGTCGACCAGCAGGGCGGCCAGCCCGAGCCCGGTGCCGCCGCCGATCAGCGCGGCCGGCCAGCCCGGCCGGTCCAGGTCGTCGGAGGCGCCGATCGGGGCGCGGGTGAGCATCACCGCGAAGAGCAGCAGCACCACCACCGCGCCGACGTAGATCAGCACCTGCACCCAGGCCACCAGCTCGGCGGTGAGCACCAGGTACATCCCGGCCAGCGCGCCGAGACACACCACCAGGTAGAGGCCGGCCCGGACCAGGTGCCGGGTGGCCACCACCAGCACCCCCGAACCGACCGCCACCGCGCCGAGGGCGAGCAGCAGCACGTCCGCACCGGTCATGCGCCGGCCTCGGGCTCGGGGCGTACGGGCGGGGCGGCGGGACGGGCGGCGGGGGCGGCCGGAACCGCGGCCTTGCGCGCGGCGGTGGTCTCCTCCTTGGCCGGCTCGCCGTTGGGGTCGTGCGCGGGCGGCGGCGGGACGGTGCCCATCCACTGCCCGAGGTGGTCCTTGTCGTGCAGCAGGTCCTTGATGTCGTACTCGGCGTACTCGAACTCCGGTGACCAGTAGAGCGCGTCGAAGGGGCAGACCTCGACACAGATGCCGCAGTACATGCAGAGCGAGAAGTCGATGTCGAACCGGTCGAGCACGTTGCGCTGGCGGGGGCGGGCGGCGCCGGGCACCGCCACCTCCTCCTTGTGCGAGTCGATGTAGATGCACCAGTCCGGACACTCGCGGGCGCAGAGCATGCAGACCGTGCAGTTCTCCTCCAGCAGCGCGATCACCCCGCGCGAGCGGGGCGGCAGCTCGGGGGCGACGTCCGGGTACTGCTGGGTGGTCGTGCGCCGGGTCATCGTCTTCAACGTGACGGCGAGCCCCTTGACCAGGCCCGCGCCCGGCAGGCCACGGTCTCCGCCGGCGCCGCCCGGCTCGCTGCGCTCGCTGCGGTCGGTCATGCCGACCATCCTGCCCTGTGGCCCCGGCGCGCGCGACCACCACCCGGGGTCTGCCGGCGGTACCGTGCCTCCGGAGAGAACGGCGCACCGAGAAGTCGGGGCGTGCATGCCACAAGCTCGACCCGGCGAAGCGGGTCTACGTCGGGCAGGCCCGGATGACCGACGGGATCCTCGTCCCGGAGCCGTGGGAGATCGGCATCCGGCTCAGCGGGATCACGCCCCGGTCCCGCTGATCCCACCCGCCGCGGGCGGAAGCATCTCGACACCGAGCTGCTGGAGGAGCTGGAACAGCTCGTTGCAGCTCCACACGTCGACGATCCGGCCCGCGTCGTCGAAGCGCAGGAACGTCGCCCCCGAGTAGCTGACCACCTGCCCGGTCGGCGGCACCGGCCCGAACTGGCCGGCCTGGGTGCCGGCGGCCCGCCAGCGCACCGCGACCCGGTCCCCGGCGGCCACCACGTCCACGATCTTGTAGCGCAGGTCCGGGAAGGCGGCGCGGCGGTCCCGGTGCCAGGCCAGCGTCGCCTCCGGGCCGGCGCCGCCCAGCCCGGGGCACTCCGGCGCGACCAGCTCGTACGCGGACTCCTCCCGCGCGGCGTTCCACACGTCGGCGACGAAGCGGCGGGCCACCGCCCCCAGATCGGTCATCGCGGCAGCGTAGCCGCCGACCGGCCGACTCGGGCGGGGGCGCCCGACCACCGGCGAGGCGCCCGGCGGAGGTCGGCGCTCGGTGCGCCGCCGGACGGCGGAGCCGCCATGATGGGACGAGCGACAGGTGACGGCGGAAGGGGCGGGGCGTGGGCGGCACGACCGAGGGCGGTACGACGGGCGGCGGCCCGGCGGGCAGCGGCGACGAGGTGCTGATGCGGACCGGCGGCAAGTACGTCGAGCCGGGCGGCGAGTTCACCCGGGACCAGCGCTACATCGCCACCCGGATCACCGCCGACGGCCGGGACGGCTGGCCGGTACAGCCCGGCCGGTACCGGCTGGCGGTCAGCCGCGCCTGCCCGTGGGCGAACCGGCTGATCATCGTCCGCCGGCTGCTCGGGCTGGAGGACGCGATCTCGATGGCCGTGGCCGGGCCGACCCACGACAGGCGGAGCTGGACGTTCGACCTGGACCCGGGCGGGCGCGACCCGGTGCTCGGCATCGAGCGGCTGGCCGAGGCGTACTTCGCCCGGTTCCCCGGGTACGAGCGGGGCATCACCGTGCCCGCGATCGTGGACGTGCCGACCGGGCAGGTGGTCACGAACGACTTCGGGCGGATGAGCCTCGACCTCTCCACCGAGTGGACGGCGTACCACCGGGCGGGCGCGCCGCAGCTCTACCCGGAACGGCTGCGCGACGAGATCGACGAGGTGAGCGCGGTGCTGTTCCGGGACGTCAACAACGGCGTCTACCGGTGCGGCTTCGCCGGCGACCAGGGGGCGTACGAGAAGGCGTACCACCGGCTCTTCGACCGGCTGGACTGGCTGAGCGAGCGGCTGGCCGGGCAGCGCTACCTCGTCGGGGACACCATCACCGAGGCCGACGTGCGGCTGTTCACCACGCTGGTCCGCTTCGACCCGGTCTACCACGGCCACTTCAAGTGCAACCGCAGCAAGCTGACGGAGATGCCGGTGCTGTGGGCGTACGCCCGGGACCTGTTCCAGACCCCCGGCTTCGGCGACACCGTCGACTTCGACCACATCAAGCGGCACTACTACGAGGTGCACCGCGACATCAACCCGACCGGGGTGGTGCCGCTCGGGCCGGATCTGGCGAACTGGCTCACGCCGCACGGTCGGGAGGCCCTCGGCGGCCGGCCCTTCGGCGACGGCACGCCGCCCCCGCCACCTCCGGCCGCCGAGCGGGTCGACCCCGCCCACACCCCGCTGCGCTGACGGCGCGCCCGCTGGCGGGGGAGGGCAAGGGCGCCCGGCGCCCCCTGCCTCACAGGGCCACGCGGACGGCGGCCGTGAGGACCAGCTGGCCGAGGGAGACGGGGACCAGGACCAGCCAGCAGAGGCGCTGGAGCTGGTCCTCGCGCAGCCGGGGGTAGGAGACCCGGAGCCAGATGATCAGGAACGAGACGGCGAAGACCTTCAGCAGGGTCCACAGCCAGCCGAGCTGCGCGTCGGCGAACGGGCCCTGCCAGCCGCCCAGGAAGAGCACGGTGGTGAGCGCGGCGATCACCACGATGCCGACGTACTCGGCGAGCAGGAAGAAGGCGAACCGCAGGCCCGTGTACTCCGTCATGTAGCCGAAGACCAGCTCCGAGTCGGCGACCGGCATGTCGAACGGCGGCCGGCGGATCTCGGCGAGCCCGGCGAGGAAGAAGACGACCATGGCGGGGGCCTGCCAGAGCAGCCACCACGGCTGCCACGCCGACACGATCCCGGAGAGGCTGAGCGTGCCGGCGGCCATCGCCACCGACGCGGCGGCCAGCACCAGCGGCAGCTCGTACCCGAGCAGCTGGGCCGCCCCGCGCAGCCCGCCGAGCAGGCTGTACTTGTTGGCCGACGCCCACGCCGACATCAGCACCGCCACCACGCCCACCCCAACGACGGCGAGCACGAAGAACAGGCCGATGTCCAGCGGCTGCCCGACCAGGTCGCCCGGGCCGAGCGGGATCACCAGCAGGACCAGCAGGTAGGGCACGAGCGCGACCGCCGGGGCGAGCCGGAAGACGGCCCGGTCCGCCTCGCGGGGCGTGACGTCCTCCTTCTGCACGAACTTCACGCCGTCGGCGATCAGCTGGGCCCAGCCGTGGAAGCCGCCCGCGTACATCGGGCCGAGCCGGCCCTGCATGTGCGCCATCACCTTGTGCTCGACCTGGCCGACCAGCAGCGGCAGGGTGAGGAAGGCGACCAGCACGCCGCCCACCCGGATCACCAGCTCCAACCACAGCGGCATCAGGGCGTACCTCCGTCGTCGGTCCGCTCGGTCGCGGCCGGTCCCTCCCGCGACGGCCGGTCGGCCGGCGGGCCGGAGCGGGCGGTCCCCTCGCCGCGCCCACCCGGCGCGCCCGGCAGCGGACCAGCCTCAGCGGCGGTCGGGCCGGCGGGCGCCGCGCCGTCGGCGGCGGTCGGGGCGGCCGGTGCCGGGCCGTCGGCGGCGCCGGCGGGCCGGGCGGTACGGGTCGGACGGGCCCCGGGGGCCTGGTCGGACGCCCTCCGCG